>CACWKM010000028.1 GCA_902761475.1 uncultured Bacteroidales bacterium | reverse complement strand
AAGAAATTCAAATCTTTTATCTTGTTTGCAATAAGTCAGATAGCCGATATAATGATAGGTGTAGATATTTTTATACATATCATAAAGTCGTAAGAATGTGTGCCTTATCATCTGCCACTTTGCATCAAGATTGCCATTTGCTTCATTTGCAAACCATCTAAATGAGCTACGGAAGTCTTTATCTGCTTCAGAGTCATCTACCTTTGCAATGAGGTTGAAAAATAAATCCATTCGAGTATGGGGAAAAATCGGTTCCTCGCTTGATAACATCGCCCAGAAATGGTCATTATTTATTATCTGCTCCATTTCCTCAAGCTGTCGAGCTGCACCATCACGCAACCTTTCGTTTAGCCCAGAAGCACGGTTCAGGAAAAGGGCTTTAATAAGCTCCGTATTTGTAAGTGATATTTTTCCACTATTAAGATTGCGGAACGTTTCATGCGCTCTATTTTTTGGAACTTCATACCATATAACTTGAATTGACTTAGCACTTTGCCCGTTCAAAAGTTCAAGATACTTGCTTTTAATCTCTTCTGTCGTTAGTTCCTTATCTGCTGTAATAATTTCATCATGATTAGTCTCAAAGCAATCAGAAATGGTTTTGTAGGCACGGTGTATATAATACAAATCTATCTGACTCTCTGCTAATTCTATACTCTCTTTGCTTGATATATTTGTTAAGAAACTCCAACGATTTACAGTGCTGTTATCGTCCTCATTATCTCTTACAAATTCCAAAGTGTAGGCGTTTTGATTCGTAAGATACTTATACAGCAAAAATAGAGTTGTCAATCGCTGTTGACCATCAAGTACACTATATTTTCCATTTAACGGAACCACAGCTAATGGCTGTAGGCAATAGACGCGTTTTTTCTCAGGAGCATTCATGAACTCCCATAAATCACGAAGCAGCTCCTTAATATTAGCAGGAGTCCATTTATACCCGCGTTGCTGACTCGGAATTTCGTAGATTTCACCTTTTAGTTTTGGGAAATCCCTCATTGGTATTTGTTCTGAAGTAGACATAATATATTAATTTCTCTTGCCATCTAGGTGCAAGCCTCGGCCTCGGCAAGGGCGTGATAGTGGTTCTCCATCTGGAAACTACAGGCTGCTACTGTGTCCAGATGATTTATGAGATTCAAAAGAGAATCAAAAAAAGTAAATAAGCCATGAAACACAATATTGTTATTTCTTTAGTCCAACTTGACAAAAACAATACTATTTGCCAACAATGTCATGTATAGCAATCAGTGCCTGGACAAACTTGGGCAAGGCTGTGGCTTTGTCCTTCTGATAGAATTTTGCAGAGACGGTGTAACTTGTATCGATGATCTTAGCCTTTATCTCAATAAAGGTAAGAGTCAGCGAGGCACTCAGTTTGCAATCAAATGAGACCTGTGATTTGATGTAGTCTGTGATTTCATTGATTGTCGCTTCATCTTGAGCTTTATTGATTTTATGTTGCTCTCGATCCATTCTTCTTTTCTCCTTTAATTCTTTTATCAACGCCTCATTCTTTGCCCTTGCCTCTAATTGCTTCTGTAGATAGGCTTCACGTAAGGCTACTTTTCCCTCCTGGGATAATTGATTGTACTTTTCAACGTCCTCTTTTGTGATTGTTTCTCCGCATTTAGTACAACAATCATCAACTTCTTCTCCGCAATTTGGGCAGTAAGAAGCACCCAAAGACAAGTCTTCACCACATTCAGAGCAAGTATTTGCCATGTAATTAAGCTCTCTTCCGCAATGTGGACAGAATTCAATGTCAAAATCAGCCATAGCACATTTAGTTTTAAGTGTTTATTGCTTGCAAAGATACATAAACAGTTTGGCTTTCCCAATATTACTTATAGATTTCATGCCTAAGTTCATTCAACTCATCCTCAGGCATGTCAAACTTTTTATAATGCTTGTAATCCTTGTTAGCGAGATACAGGAAGAACTCCTTCTGCCAGTCTTCGTGATACTCGTTCAGGTAGTTACTAGTCATCCACCATGAACCATTAGCGCAAACATCGGAACAACATTTTCCAAACGAATAAGCCAAGTCTTCATCCATGCCATGTTCTATTGCCTGCTCAACTGCCTCAGCATGAATGTCAACGAAATGCTCGGTGTAATGCGTGCCTCTCTCATCAAAATAATTGTTAGCCTCATTAGCGAAAGCATGAGCATAAATGGCGCTTTTGCCTGCCTTGATACAACGATGATAGATTTCGCAATACTCAGCGGCCTTTTCTTGAGGATAAAAGTCTCCATCAAGAAAAAGAGACTTATAGCGTTCTCTAAAAATCGGGTCTTCACTTAATGAGTTGATGTAAATATCAAGTTCTTTCTCTCTCTTTTCTTTGTCTTCAATTGAATCATAAGCATCTTTAACAACATCAGTCTCATCTTCTATGCCTCGATTTTCAGCAATTGATGCAGCCCATGTATCACCATGACCTTTCTCAATCTCTTCAACATAATAGGCGATATAATCGTTTGCTTGACGAATGCTGCCGAACACATTGCTTTCTTGTTCAGTGGTCTCATCGTCATCAGGTAAATCTTCTTGTAGTTCATTATATGCCTGCTTCACTTTTCCCTCATACACTGGAAAATACTTCTCATCAAAGCCTGTCTTGGCAAAGGTGGTTCTTATCAATTCATCAGTTAATTGTATCATTTTTAATTCTGTATTAAAGGTTCATAATAGTTCTTTTGCTATCCAGGCGCAGGCCTCGGCGTCGGCGAGGGCGTGGTGGTGATTCTCCATTTGGAAGCCGCAGGTGGCGGCTACGGTCTGGAGCTGATGGTTTTCCAAGTCGGGTCGCAAACGACGTGATGTGGCGAGCGTGTCGAGGAACTCGTACTCGGGATAATCCATCTGATAGGTGCGGAAGACGGCGCGAAGGCAGCCTTCGTCAAAGGGGCGGTTGTGAGCCACCAACGGCAGGCCTTCAATCAGGGGCTCAATCTGTGCCCACACCTCGGGGAACACCGGGGCATCGTCGGTGTCATTACGGCACAGGCCATGAACCTGAGTACACCAATAGTTATAATAGTTGGGCTCGGGCTGGATGAGCGAGTAGAACTTGTCCACAATCTCCCCGTCCCGGACGATGACCACGCCAACCGAGCATACCGAAGAACGATTATAGTTGGCGGTCTCAAAATCTATAGCAGCAAAAACCCGCATCGATTACTCTTCCTTGTATAAGTCCAACATTTTCTGGATTCTATCAGCCATCTCATCACGGAGCCACTGGGGTTTGAGCACTTCCACTTTGTCGGCATTCCACAATAGTTCCTGCTGGAAATCAAATGTGGGCCGCAGATAGTATTTAAATATGCTGTACTCGTCGTTGCGTTCCTCCTCCTGTTGCGATCGGTGAATCTTGAGGTCACGGAGGTAATTGGCTTGTTTAGCATTCACTTTCAGTTTTACTATCTCCTTGGCATAATCCTCGTCTCGAATTACACCGATAAAGCCATCAAAATAGGCCTCAACGTCCCAATCCTTGGGCATGGTGAAGGTCTTATCTGTCTTCTGCAACGACAAAATGCGGTCAAGGGCGCAGATCCATGTGTAGGCGTCCTCTCCATCATTTCCATGAACAATCACGTACCATCGCTGGCGGAACAATTTCAGGCAGAGAGGCTGTACATCATATGTATTTTGACAGTCTTCCCAATAACTTTTGTAAGTGATGTTGATCACCCGGTTCTCCTTCATGGCCTCGATGATGGGATGCAGATACAATTCCCCCGAGGGCACATACTCCAACTGAATCCTGTCCTTGATGCCCATGCAACCTGTCAGGGCATTGCTCACCGTAAACGTGTTGAACAGCCACGATTGCAATCCGCCCTCATTGATGTCCTCAATGTTCTCGATAAAGTAACAATACTCACCGCGTCGCTCGTTTACAATGGTGAGCCCGAACAGGTCCGAGATGTTATCCAACCAGCGTTTGAAGGTGCGGATAGATAAGTCCCCCCCTCGGCTTATGTCAACGTCGCCACTCCAACGTGCATTGATCTCCTTAAACGTAATCCTCTTGGCCCGATAAATCGTGTTGATCAACCAGACATACCTTCTCATCATGATAGGTCCTCTTTCATTTACAGCCATAATTCACTCATTTTTTTAATTAACACCGCAAAGATAAAACAAAACCTCGGTCAAATTGTGTCTGATGTTTGTTTTGTTGCTTGTTTTGTTGCTTGTTTTGTTGCTTGTCGCAGCAAAACAAAGCAGCACCCCAGCCAATTCGGTGGCAGGGGTGTCGTGCTCACGCATTACGTGTCGTGGCCGTCATTTTGTGATGCATGGCGATGGCGTGTCATAAGGATTTAATGTCGTTTTCGGAGATGATTTTAAGCATCTCTTGCCAGTCAAGCGGCAGCCAAACCAATTCTCTCACTTTGCCAACAAGATGGGGTTTCAGTTTCGGAATTATCATATTCTGCCTCTCGGCTTGGCTTGCAAAAAGGAACTTTCGCCACAAGTCCGTCCCCATCTCAACGAGAAGATAAGTAGGGTTAACAGGATAATAATGAATAAGAGCGATAGCAAGTTTCATGTTGATGTGGGTTTTAGAATTAGACACATTCTTTCGGCAGGTGCTTTTTTTCTTTTGTTTTTGGTGAATGAGCGCCTGGGCACTCTCGCGCCCGGGCACTCATTGTGATGCGATATTAGAAGGGGAGGTATGCGTCGGGCGAGCACTCCATTTCGTCGCCACTTGTCATATAGTAGCAGTCTGATTCATCATAGCAAAACACCATATCCCCGCGTTCACCCACGATATCGCCATCTTCTTGAGGGTCGTATAATCTTACTTCGGTGATGAAAATACCCGTTGAGACGACAGCCTTGTCGACCTTGTCATAAAACTCGGGCATGTAGAAATTTATCATCACTCCGATATAGTGTGCCCAAGGGTGAATGTTATACTCCTCAATTTTAGAATAATCCCTGTCGGAGATCCAAAAGAAAACCGAATATTCGCCGTCCTCGTCGTCGACATAACTGACTCTCACCACCACTTGACCTTCGCGCTCTTGCACGCCCATGTAATCATTCATTTCTTCCATTTCTTCCATGTTGTGTTCTCTTTGTTGCTGTTATTTTAAATCGGGCACGCTGATGAACCCTAATTCTAACAATTTGTCCTGCTCGTCTTTGCTCATGTTGTTAAATTCCTCATCACCGACGAATCGCTTATCGGTGGTGACCCTTCCTTTGACCCCGTCCTTGATAAAGATGAAGTCGGTCCCAATTCCGTTGCTGATGACTTCGTCATATATGGGTGCGATGTAAATCAACGAACTCATACCGATGATGCCGCACTTGTTGTTGTCCCCCTTCAGGATGACATGGTCATCACAGGGCATGTCATAGTCGACCATCTCGAAGGGCGTAAATACTTTCCCCTTTACCATGATGGCAAAATGCTTCAAGTCGTCGGCCTTGACGGCGATGTCAAATAGGGTGAAGGGAATGGGCTCAACATGTTGGTATTCGAACTCAGAGCATGGCGTGCCCTTGCCGTCGCGCTCAACCATAGCATACATGCCGTCCTTCGCTGCCCCGATAAGCATCGAGGGCAGATAATAGGGGCACGGATAGAGTAACTCGTCGTAGATGGCGGGCACAACTACCTCTCCTCGCACATTGCGCAATCCTTTTTTGCCATTCTCCTCAAAGATCTCGTCATACCAATCAAATGCACGGATGAGCCGATGCAGTTCTCTTGCGAGGTGCGTGCATTCGTTGCCCTCTTGTCTTTCGCGTTTGATTTGGGCCGTAAGAAAATCGAGTCTATCGGCTTGTGCTGCTGTTGCCTTCGGCAGTTTCTCGTCTTTGTTCATAGTGTTATAGTTTTGGTTGTTTGTTCGTTTTTTGTGGCTTCCCCAGGCCGGCGAGAGCGGGGTGATTTTTGGACCCCGCCCTCGCCATTTGTTGGGGTCAATCTATCGATTGTAGTGTTTAACGTCTCACGCTGCGAATCCCACGCGCCTTGCGTGTGTGCTGTTGTCGATGATGCACTCGTTGTTGCAGAGTTCTTGTAGCAGAGCCAGTTTGTTGCTCTCCTCCTTGCCGTGGAGGATCTCGTCGATGGCGAACTTACGTGCCACGTTCTCGATTTGTCCTCCGCTCAAGTCATATTCACGTCCAAGTGTCTCGCACTCGGTTTCGCTCAATTCGGGCAACATTTGTTGCCAAATGCGCGCCCTCACACCCTCGTCGGGTCGCTCAAAATGTACCTTGTAAAGGAATCGGCGCTCAAAGGCCGCGTCAAGATTCTCGGTCAAGTTGGTTGTAGCAATCAAAATGCCGTTAAACGTTTCCATTTCTTGCAGAATGATATTCTGCATAGCGTTCTCCATTTTGTCCACCGAGTGCTTAACCCCAGTCATTCTAGTTCCAAAGATGGCGTCTGCTTCGTTGAAAAGCAAAATGGGTGTCACCCTTGCTTTGTCCACCAATTGGCGATAGCGCTCGAAGAGCCCCTTGATGTTTTTCTCGCTATCGCCCACAAATTTGCTCTTGATGCTCGCGAAATCCACCGCCAGAATGTCTCGCCCCGTCTCTCGTGCCAACTGATAAACTGTTTCGGTCTTGCCCGTGCCGGGGCCGCCGTAGAGCAGGCACGTCAGCCCTGCGCGCTTGTAGCGTTTTTTTAGTTGTTCGGTGATTTCTAAGTACTTCTCGTTTTCCAAAAAGTGCTGCAAATCATTCACTTGCTTTGACACTTTCTCGCTGTAGAACATTTCTTTGCTGGCGATGCCAGCCGATTGTACGACACCATCTAACATCTCATCGTCTCGAGTCAGAGTCAGTTTGACGTTGGCAAGCAGTTTGTTGCGTGCCTTTTTTGTTAACGTGAAGATGTTAGCGTCTGCAATTCCATTATTACAGGAGTGCTCAATCACGCCTTTCTTCATCAATTCGTGCTCCCCGCTGCGCAGGGCATTTTTCACTTTTAGTAATTCCCGCTTGTCGGTGAACAAGCACTTCAAATTGTTTATTTCCACATCTGTGGTGTCGTCAGTTACAATAGTCTTGCAGCAGTAGAGTAGTATCAAGACGCTTTGGTCCGATAGTCTCAGTTTGTTGATCTCTTGACAGAGGTGCAACTCTTTGCTTGCGTTGACCCACTCTCTCGCCTCCTCATAGATTATCGTTTGATCCATTGTGCTTTGCGGTAGTTCCTCAATGAAATATTGAAAACTTTCCAGAAGTGTTTCTTCGTTGTCGAATTTGTGTTGCGGCGGTTGATAGTCCGAGTTGGTCGCCAGCGTTCTGATGACCTCGTTCGATACTTGGTACGATATAGTACAATCGTAGTCCGTTGTCATGTTTAACAAACGCTTGCGCACTAAGTTGTCGAGATGTGTCATCAATGCCATTGCTTTAGGCACCGAGATGCGAAGATCATACTTGAGAGTGTTAAATGTGATCTCTTCGCGGCCGTTTTCGGCACAAATGCTAAACATGAATGCTTCGATAGGGGTGACTTGCAGGCGCCGGGCAAGGTAGTCGAGGACGTTGCCGTGGCAGATAGCAAAGTCAAACACATTGTGTGTGTCAATGTATTGATTCGTCGTTTCGTTCACAAAGTCAATAGCGTCGAGTAATGTCGTGGGCACCGACTCGGCGTTGAAGTCCGTGGGGGCTTCCTCCTTCGTCTCATCAAGGTTAGAGTCAATGCACTCGTCATCGTTTTTCATGTCGTTCATAGTCCATTCGTCATTCATAATTCCGTGGTTTTTGTTCAGTTTAATGAGTTGTTTTTGTTTAAGCATGATTATTACACACCTGCGCCAGGGGCGCATTTCTCCCAGGACACCTCCGGTAGTGAAGGCGTACGATGCTCGCTGCGTCAACCATCACATGGTTGTCGCACAATCATAAATCCGAATGTAAAATGAAATTTTTCATAAATCTGTTTTTAATTATTAACTGGATAAATAATTCGTATCATTTTCCCACCGTGGCATTTATGATTGCTCGGTTGGGGCGGCTCTTAGTCCGACTCTGGATACATGATTAGTTCGTTATATGAACTATCTCTTTCTCATAGTTTTCAAAAGTGGCGCAAAATTATGTATTCTTTTTGACATGTGCAAATTTTTGACGTTAATAAATGTTAACCAATTGCATAAACCATTGATTAACAGGCGTTTGTGTTTTTAACACTTCGTAACAGTTCGAAGGGTGCTCATCGTGTTATGATTTCTCACAAAGTTAATTAAAAATAGTCTATCCACCAAGGTGTCGCGGCAATAATGCGCCCCGCCACGGTGGGGGGCTTTTTGGGGGGGTGGGGATATTTTTGTAACTTTGTGGGTGTTATGTTTTGAATATTGATGTTTTGACAATAATTGAGATAGATATGAGACGACTGGTGATGATGTTGCTGGGGTGCGTGGCGTGGTGCGTGCCGGCACTGGGGTGCACGAGTGTCCTTGTGGGAAAGAATGCGAGCGTTGACGGCTCGGTGATGTGTACCTACAACATCGACACGTGGGGCGGTTTTCACAAGATGTACCGCTTTGAGGCGGGCACTCATGCGCCAGGAACGATGCGCAAAATTTATGACCGCGACTACCGCAACTACCACGGGCAGATTCCGGAGGCTCCGGTGACTTATCTCGTGACGGGCAACATCAACGAGTGGCAGGTGGCTATCTCCGAGACGACGTTTGACGGGCGCGATGAGTTGGTGGACAACAAGGGCATCATCGACTACTGCTCGCTCATGGACCTGGGCTTGCAGCGCTCCCGCAGTGCGCGCGAGGCGATAAAGGTGATGACGAGTTTGGCCGAGAAATATGGCTATTGCAGTTCGGGCGAGACGTTCACGGTGTGCGACCCTCGCGAGGCGTGGATTCTCGAGTTGATTGGCTGCGGCCCGGGCAGCAAGAGCGTGGTGTGGATTGCGGTGCGTGTGCCCGACGATGCGGTGCTCGCTCATGCCAATCAGAGCCGCATACGCAAGGTGAATCTCGCCGACACTGCCAATGTGATGATTTCGAAGAACTGCATCAGTTTTGCGCGCAAGCGTGGCTACTTTAAGGGGGCGGACAGCGAGTTCAGTTTCTGCGACGCCTATAATCCTCCCACCTTTGGCGGTCGTCGCCTCGCCGATTCGCGCGTGTGGGCCATCTATCGCCGTCTGACCACTGGCATGGACCGTTATCTGCCCTATGTGGAGGGCAAGAAGCCCATGGCCGAGGTGGAGCCGTTGCCGCTGTGGATTATTCCCGACAAGAAACTGAGTGTTGCCGATGTGATAGCGTGCTTGCGCGACCACTTCGAGGGCACTCCGCTTGCCATGGACAACGACCTGGGCGCCGGTCTCTATGACAGTCCGTTCCGCCCTCAGCCGTTGCGCTACGAGGTGGACGGGACGACGTTGTTCAACGAGCGCTCGGTGTCGACGCCTCACACGGCGTTCACCTGGGTGTGCCAGTTGCGTGACTTCATGCCGCGCGAGGTGGGCGGTCTGATGTGGTGGGGCAACGACGACAGTGCCATGGTGGCCTATACGCCGGTATATTGCTGCGCCGACCGTGTGCCACGATGCTATGACACGCCGGACGCCGATGCGTTCCACTTTAGCCAGGACAACGCCTACTGGGTGTGCAACTGGGTGAGTAACATGGTATATCCTCGCTACAGCCTGCTTTATCCGGAACTTGAGCAGGTGCGCGACTCGCTACAAGCCAGTTATTTCGCTCGTCAGGCCGAGGTGGAGCGCCATGCGTTGGAACTGGTCGCCGCCGACCGCGACAGCGCCATTTCCTACTTGAGCGACTATAGTTGCGAGGTGGGCGAACAGATGCTGGCGCGCTGGCGCGAGATGGCCACGCACATGATAGTGAAGTATAACGACGGCGTGGTGCGCGAGGAGGTGAACGGCAAGTATAAGCGCAGCGCGAGCGGGTTCCGTCCCATCCTCACGCGTCCAGGCATGACGCAGAAGGCCCGTCGTCGCCTCCACGAGGCCACCGGCGACCGCTTTGAGGTGCCCAAAGAATGAGCGAGGCGGTTTTTGTGCTAACTTGGCACGCTTTTTGCAGTTAAATGATTAAATTTGCATCGAATTTGTGCAAATATACATTTTCTAACAATATTCAAGAACAACTATGTATCAGTATCAATGTCCTCGTTGTGGCAGCCAATTCATGCTGCCGAATGCAATGAATAGCGTTCGTTGCCCGTCGTGTGGCGAGCAGTTTCAAGCCGTGATGCCCGAGGCCACCCCGCCTCAATTCGGCACTCCAAACTATGCCTATGGTGCCCCTGCTGCTCCTGGTGTCTTCGATCAGGGCCCGTCGGGCAAGAGCCGCGGCGTGGCAGGCTTGCTGGCCATCTTGTTGGGCTCGCTGGGCATCCACTATTTCTATGTGGGCAAGACGGGCGGAGGTTTCTTGTGTATTCTGCTGTCGCTCATCACCTGTGGCCTGTGGTCCATCATTCCGTTGATTCAGGGCATCCTCATGCTCACCATGACGCAGGAGCAGTTTGAGAGCAAATATGTGAACACCCCCTCCACGTTCCCGCTGTTCTAGTCAGCATATCGATGAAGGACTTCAGTTTCTACACTCCCACTCGCGTGGTGTTTGGCCGCGCGAGTGAGGAGCAAGTGGGTTCGCTGGTGAGTTGGTATGGCGGCCATCGCGTGCTGGTGCATTACGGTGGCGGCAGTGCCGTGCGTAGCGGTTTGGTGGGCAAGATGCTCGACCTGCTTCATGCCAGTGGCATCGCCACGGTGGAGTTGGGCGGTGTGGTCCCCAATCCGCTGCTGTCGATGGTTCGCCGCGGCATCGCATTGTGCCGCGAGCAACAGGTGGACTTCATTCTGGCCGTGGGTGGCGGTTCGGTCATCGACTCGGCCAAGGCCATCGCCTACGGTGTGCCCTACGACGGCGACGTGTGGGACTTCTGGGCCGGCAAAGCCGTGCCGCAGCGTGCGTTGCCGGTGGGCTGCGTGCTCACCATTCCCGCTGCGGGCAGCGAGATGAGCAGCAGTTGCGTCATCACCCACGACGAACTGGGTCTCAAGCGCGGCGTGAACAGCGACTTGTGCCGCTGCCGCTTTGCCATCATGAATCCCGAGCGCACCTTCACCCTGCCGCCTTATCAGACCGCAGCCGGTGCCGTCGACATCATGATGCACACCATGGAGCGTTACTTCTGTCGCTACGACGACATGGCGCTCACCGACGCGCTGGCCGAGGGACTGCTGCGCACCGTCAAGGATAGCGCGGTAGCCGTGTTGCGCAATCCGCAAGACTATGTGAACCGCGCGCAAATCATGTGGGCGGGCAGCCTGGCACATAACGACCTCACCGAGTGCGGCTACGAGAAGGATTTTGCCACCCACCGCCTCGAGCACGAGTTGAGCACCCTCTATGATGTGACGCACGGGGCCGGTTTGGCCGCGTTGTGGGGCAGTTGGGCGCGCCATGTGCTCCCGGGCCATGAGTCGCGGTTTGCGCAATTTGCCGTCAATGTGATGGGCGTGACCGCTCGCTATGGCGACCTGCCGGGCACCGCCTTGCGCGGCATCGAGGCCATGGAGGCGTTCTATTGTCAACTGGGCATGCCCACGAGCATCCCCGAACTCATAGGCCGCCCCGCCACCCCCGACGAGATTGCGCTCATGGTGGAGCGTTGCAGCCGCGGCGGCACCATGCAACTGGGGTCGATAGAGCGCATCGATGCGTCGGCCATGGCCACCATCTATCGTGCCGCCAATCAGCCTCGTCCATGAGCGATTTCTTCAAGACCCTGCGAGGCACCTCACAAGGCATCTATCGCGAGAAGATGAGCCGATTCTTGGCATTCGCGCAACCCGCGTCGAGTGCCGACGAGGCTCGCGCCATCATCAAGCGTTACCAGAACGAGTATCACGATGCGCGTCATGTGTGCTGGGCCTACATGCTGGGCACTGCACGCGCCGACTACCTCTCGAGCGACAACGGCGAGCCCAGTGGCACTGCCGGCAAGCCCATCTTGGGGCAAATCAACAGTTTCGGGTTGACCAACGTGGTGGTCGTGGTGGTGCGCTACTTTGGCGGCATCAAGTTGGGCACCTCGGGCTTGATTGTGGCCTATCGCGAGGCGGCGCGTCTGGCCATTGAGGCTGGCGAAATCCTCGAGTGCCATGAGCAGGCCACGTGCGCCTTCACCTTCCCCTATCTGTCGATGAACGATGTGATGCAACTCACCAAGCGCGAGCAGGTCACTGTGCTCGAGCAGGAGTTCAACAACGTGTGCAGCATGACCCTCCAGACCGACGCCGACAAGTTGCCCGCCCTCGTGAAACGACTCAACGACATCGACGGTGTGACGATGCGCGACACACCTTGAAACATTTTTTGTGGTTGACTATAATAATGTGAGGCACGGCTCGTTATATAAGTGTAGTTATTAACGAAACAAACGTGCCTATGGAGAAAACCACTACTCAATTACATGTTGATTCTGGCCGCGAGACGAGTGTCAAGGGCCCCCGCAAGTCCACAGTAGACTTTATCAAGCAATTTGCTCGCATCTACACTTGCAGCACAGTACTCCCCCTGGGGCTTGGTTCAATGATAGTCAACTGACCCGCCGCTGGAACAATCAAAAGAATCGTTCAATCCACCATACCTTGCACAATCGGGGATGGTGGTTTTTTTTGCCTTACAACCACGCTCGCGGGCTTGAAAAAAATTTTGTGGGTTGAGAATGATTTCTTAACTTTGTAGTCACGAAAAAACAATCATCACAATACAATCGAACAGACAATGGAAGTACAAGGAAAGATTATCATGAAGTTGCCGTTGCAACAGGGCACCTCGCGTAATGGTAACAACTGGATGAAGCAAGAATATGTGCTTGAGACCAATGAGGCCTATCCCAAAAAGGTTCATTTTGATTTCTTTGGCGAACGCGCCAATCAGTATAACTTTGAGGTGGGCGATGTGATTCTGCTGAGTTTCGACATCGAAAGCCGTGAGTACAATGGTCGTTGGTACACCGACATTCGTGGTTGGAAGGCCGAGAAGGTCGATCCGAATGCTGCTGGCGCTTCTGTCGCTGGCACTCCTGTCACTGCTATCGCATCTGCCGCCGCACCTGCACCCGCTCCCGCTGTTGCTGCGTCGATGGCTCCGATTCCCGCTGCAACGGATGTCTTGGGAGGCGGCGACGGCGACGAGGATTTGCCCTTCTAAAAAATAATCCCTAAAGTTCTCAATAACAAATGCAGGTCGGGTGTGCCGCAATGGCGTCCCGGCCTGCATTCATTGTGTGTTGTCGCCTTCTTGAGGTTACTCGCCCTCCTCGCCGGTGGGCCATTGCTCGTCGCGTTGCTCAACGAGGACGAGTTTGCCGTTCTGCCACTCGTAAACCGAGATGGTCAGGTCGTTGTCGAGGCGGAACAGCCCTACAATCTTGTTCTCGAGCGAATGGAGTTGTGGGTCGAAAATCTCGCCGTAATTTTCCACGCGGACAAACTTGTGGTCTTTAGGGTCCCACACGAATCCGTCGTAGGTGAAGTTGCCATAGCCATTAAACGGACCGAGACAAATTTGCAAGTCGGGAATGCCGTCAAAGTTGATGTCCTCTTCCTGAATCTCGCCAAATCCTGTCCAATATGCCATGTCCAACGGAATGGCCCAACTCACCAGCGTGTCGATGCGGCCCGTCTTGTCGGTGAGGTAGGTGATGATGGTGTCGGCGATGGCTTCTCCATCGTCGTCGATGGTCGAGCACACGCGCGTCTTGAAAGTGTAGTCGCCGCGCTCGGGCACATATTTCTTGGCTGTGGCCACTGTGGCCATGAATGCAACCAAGACTAACGTGAGGATGATGTTCTTGCTCATGTTTTTCGTTTTTAGCGTTCACATGACGTGAAATTACAAAAACTGTGCCAACCCACCATCGGTTACAGTCCGGCGAGGATGTTCCGGCGAGGATGTTGACGATGATGGCGAGGTCCACGCTGCTCACGATGCCGTCACCGTTGATGTCGCCATATACTCTGGGAATGCTGATGTCGAGCGGAATCGTCTCCCGCTTGTTGGTGACATTGCGCATCTGCGTGAAGTAGCCGCTGGCATACAGGGCGAGCGTATTTATTTGATAAACGAAGTTGCCGTTGGCGTCGAGTTTGTAGTAGTCCACGAGGTTGTGCTTGGTGATGACTTGTGTCTCGCTGTTGGGCACGGCAATGAGTTTGTTGTCGCTGAGCGGTGTGCCTTCGTCGGTCACGGGCAGTTCAAACAGCAGTTCTCCGGCCTTGCCTGCCGTGGGCTCCACGATGTCGCTTCGCAGGATGACGGCAGTGGCCTCGGCTACGGCGTGGTCCACGGGGGCTGTTATGGCCCATTCGTGCTCGCGGTCGTAGGCCGTTACATAGTAGGCCGTGAGATGCGGTGACAGCACTTCGGGCGAAAAATCAAGCGGCACGTTGAGCGAGACGATGGCATACTCCCTCCACGGCATGTAGAAGGGTCTTAGGGCCGTTCCGCCTTGCCCCTTCCAGTTGCGCGTGGCATCCACGAAGTAGTCCCACGTGCGGTGATCGACAAGCACCTTAAGGTCGGGGTTGTCGACCGAGTTCCACACGTTCGTTCCCATGCGTGATGGCGAGGTAATCCAGTGGCGGAAAATGAGCGTGTGCAGCGATGGCGTGTTGTGAAACACACTGTCGCCCACTTGCATGAGCGTGGCCGAGATATCGATGGTGTCGCGCAGCGCAGTTTGCTCGAGCGCATGTTTGCCCAGATAGGTGATGGCGGTGAGTCGCGATGCGCCTCCCTCGTCGTCAAATTGTCCCACACGCTCCACGTTGCTCCCGGTCATCGCCCAGTCGCTAATGCGCGTGAGCGTCTCGCCAAAGCGCACCGTGCGCAGCTGGTCGCCATAGCCCATGAGCGACCGCTCGCCAAGGGTCGTCACCACATAGGGCTGTCCCTCGGCGACGACGGTGTCGGGGATGACGATGTCGCTCTGTGTGAAAAACCGTTGCGGCTCGTGGGTCTGGACAATCGTGGCAGCACCGGCCTCGGTGCGGGTCGCGGGAGCCGTCACGGTGAGGCAGTAGGCGTCGTCGGCCGTGGTGTGGACGATGTCGTAACTGCCGCCATCGATCACGTAGTCGGCGAGGGCGGGGGCTTGCTTGCTCCATATGAGGGCGCGGTTCACGGGCACAAACAGTTGCAGCCCATCGTGCAGGGTCGTCCCCCAAATGTCTGCCATCTCACTTTCGCACCACGACGTGGGTGGGTTGTTGAGGTTCACGAGCAATCGTTGCAGGGCGGGGCAGTCGAGCACGAAGTCGGCGGGCAACATGGTTACCGAACTGGGGATGCGCACATACTGTAGCGCATTGTTTTGTGCCAGTGCGAGCGGACCTATCGTCATGAGGCCGTAGGGGAAGTCGGCCACTTCCATCTGCGTGCCGCGCAGGGCGGCTTCGTCGATGGAGCGCAGCCATTCGCCGCTGGGCAACGCCAGTTCATTCACCTGGGTGCAGCCGTCGAAGGCATGTGCGCCTATGGTGGCTACTTGCGTGTTCGACAAGTCAATGGACGTGAGCGAGACGCAGCCCTGGAAGGCGCATTCGTCGATGGCGTGGAGCAGCGTTTGCTGGTCAAAATCGACATTCGCAAGCAATGCGCAGCCTTCGAAGGCATGGGGGTGATATTGCAGCGCATGGGGCAACTGCACCGTGGTGAGCGCGGGGCAGTGGGCAAAGGCATAGTCGTGAATCCATGTCGTGTGGGCATCGTCGAGGACCTGCTCGATGTGCGGGTTGTCGGCAAATGCGCTGTCGCCCACCTCGTCGAGGAAGTAACGCCTCCCATCGATTTCGGGGTGGAACAGCCGCACCGTGGACTGCGTCATGGTGGCCTCGTCGCCAGCCGAAATCAGGACGTGGCGGTTGTCGCACTTGACAATCCGCACTGCGCCGCCGGCATAGTTCACTCCATTGTAGGTCTTGAGCCCCGGATTGTAGTTGGTGAACGCCATGCCCTCGGCCACAAAGTCGTAACTGCCGCTGTGGGTGTGCTCGGCAAAGCGTCCCCACACGGGATGTGCCACATAGTTGTCCACGCGCCCCAGCGGCACGATGAGTTCGCACTCGTCGGGCACGCCGTCGAAGTTGTCCTCGCCCAGTGGCGGCACATTCATCTTGTTCACCACCAGCGTCTCAAGCTGCGTGTTGCCAGCCAGCAATCCTTTGAGGTCGGCCCCCATGGCGAGGGTGCTCGGCAGTTGTGCCCATTGCAGTTGGGGCAGGTGTGCCAAGGCCTCGTCGCCTATGGCGGTGACACTGGGCGGCATTTCTATGTGCGTGATGTGCTGCTGGTCGTGCAGGGCGTGGGGCGCGAGGGTGGTGATGGACGGTGCGAAGTGGGGTGCGTCCACCTCTTTGCCAGCGGGATAGCGCCACAAGATGGTGGCGTCGCGGCTCACCAGCGCGTCGTCGAGCGCGGCAAAGGTGGCATTGCCGTTTGCTACCACAAAGGTGGTGAGCGACGGCATGTAGTCGAAACTGGTCGTTGCCACGCGGTTGACCGTGGCGGGAAGATTGACCGTGGTGAGTGCCTCGCTGTGGGCCAGGCAGGTGTCTTGCAACTCCTTGACGCCTGACGCCAGGGTGAGGGTGGTGAGTGCTGGACAGGCGGCGAGCGAACCGGCGGCGATGAGGGGCGCGCGAGTGGCAAAACTGGTGAGTGCCTCGCAGCGTGAGAATGCCTCCTCGCCAGTGCTCGTCAGTGCCACGCTGGCGCGCAAATCCACGCTGGTGAGCGCGGGATGGCCCATGGCGGCTTGCGGAGCAATGCTGTTCACGACATAATTGCCGCCCAGTTCGGGTAGCGCGTTGCGGTCGAGGGAGTAGGGCGTGACGAGTGTGGTGCACGCCTCGTCAAGGGCGATGAGTTCGATGCGTCCGTCCTGGTTGCGTCCCACGGCGGGCGTGGTCACGCGGTAGGCGGCACCGTTGTCGTCGACAAGGGGTGCCCAGTCGCCCACGATGGTCACTTGTTGCGTTTGTTCAGGGAGCGGGTCTTGCTCTTCTTCTCCGCCGCCTTCTTCTCTGCCTTCCTCGCCGTTCTCCTCGTTATTTTGCTCGCCTTCTTGCTCGGGGAGTGCTTCGTCTTCTTGTTGCTCTTCTTGCTCGGGGAGCAACTCTTGCGGCAGCGAGGCAAAGTGCTGTCCGCTCAGCGTGTGCATGATGGCCGTGGCGGGGAGGTCGTCCCACAGGGTGGCATCGATGTGGGGCGCGGCCGCACCGCAGTAGAGGTGCTCAATGGCTTCACAGCCCGCAAAGGCGTGCTCCTCGATGTGGGTGGCGGGGCCGTAGATGGTGACGGTGCGCAACGCTTCGCAGCCCGTAAAGGCACTAGCCGAGATGGTATCGACGTGGCATCCCAGGCTCACCGTGGCGAGCGAGGGCAGCATGGCAAACGAGATGGGTGTTTCCTCTTCTTTGTCTTCTCCGTCCTCTTTCTCGTCGTCAATGATTTCCAGTCCCACCCTCGTCACACGATAGGTGGTGCCGTCATGGACCACGATGGCAGGAATGACCAGCGCCTCGGGTTGTGCCTCGCGCGCTTCGGGAGTGAAGCCCGCAGCACAGACGCGGTTGTCGTCAGTGACCACATAGTTCACCCCGTCGACGACAAATTCCTCGCCGCCGCACGCCAGGCTTGCTAAAAGGGCCAAAACGAAAGAAATTATGATTTTTCCCAAATTCACGCCACAAAGTTACGAAAATGTTTTCAGTTGCCGCATAATGGGGTAAGTTTTCACTGAAACCGATAGCGGCAAAGCAAGAGGGGGCGCGTCGGTTGCGACACTCCCCCTCGTTGTTATGTGCTTGATGGCGTGGTGCTTTTTTCAGAACTGGTAGCCACACCCTACAGCCACCCTTATGCTCTTGGTCTTTCCGCTCTCCACGGGTATCGAGAGCAGTGGCATGACCCACAGGTGGTCCACATCGAACCGGAGACCAGCCCTGACGCGCTTTTCGCTCTCGCGATACTCCGGAATGGTGCTGTATTGTGCCACCAGGCTCAATGCTTTATAGACTTGGCAGGTGGCTCCCACCCTGAAGCACGTCTTGTACTTCAGGCCCGAGTCGTAGTGCGGGTTCAGGGTGCCTTCGAGCGCCAGTCGTTCAATGGGGCGATACTGCACGGTGGCCAGTGCACCCAGGTCGTAGTAGTTGCCATTATAGAGCGTGCCAAAGTAGGGCTTGGCCTGGAAACGCCAGTTGGACACGTCGCGCGTGTAGGCGGCGGCAAAGCGGATGTGCTGGCACTTGAACTTTTCGGCATAGACGCTGTGCTCAAGTTCCACATTGAAGTAGCGGGCAAAGGTGTAGTTGACGTTCACATAGCGCGTGTCGCGCAGACCGATGCCAAATTGTGCCGCTGCGCTCAGTGCCAAGCAGGCGGCCATGATGCTTGCGATGAAGTGTTTCATAGTTGTTTCTTGAGAATTTTTGTGATGGTCTCGTAACCCTCGCTCGAGAGGTGAAGGCCGTCGTAACTGTATTGCATGTAGATGTAGCCGTCGCATTCCAGCGTGTCATAGACATCGACATAGACGATGCCCGTGATGTTTTGGCATGCGGCTTTGATTTTGGCGTTGATGCGCTTAATGCGCTCGTTGCCGCCGTTGTTGTCGTTGCACCAATCGCTCGACTTGGGGAAGATGCTGAACAAGAAGGTGCGTTGCGCATTGAGACCCTTGATGGCGGCCACATATTGTGCCACATAGGCCTCCTCGGTGTCGGCGGTGAGGTGACCCATGTCGTTGGTGCCCACAATCACCACCACGTCTTTGCCGGCATAGGCGCCTGCGTGCTCCTCGATGTACTTGATGCCGCACCCCGAGCGGCCATCGTTGTGCGTAATCATCGAGGGGAACCAGTAACTCACGTCCCAGCGTGCCACCAGCGAATCGCCAATGAAGTAGAGTTCCTTGTCGTCGTCGGTGTGGCAGGCAGTGAGCGACACACACAGTAGTACTGATAGTAAAACAAAATTTTTCATATTCTCTCTCGGATAATATTATTGGTGTTGTTGATTTGTCGTGTTTTTAGCGTGCGCGAGTTCGCGCAGGAAATGTGCGGTATAGACAGCCGCCCCCTCGCCATTGAGGTGCAGGTTGTCGTAGAACCACTCGGGATGTGCCATGAAGGTGGAGTCTTGCGAGTGATCCAGGCAAATGGCGCCGGCTCGCTGGCACATGGCGATGGTGGTATCGCGGCAGGCATTGGTGCCCACCAGTCGCTGGTATTGCGGCGGAAAATAGACCACCAACTCAATGTGGCGCTGGCGGCACACGTCGAGCAGTTGCGCCAATTGTCCGCGGCGCTCGGCACTCATGGTGTCGTTTTGTTCCAGTGTAATCATCTCGGGCGCGTTGGGCGGTAGCGGCTTGGCCACAAACCCTTTCTCGCCAGGATTGTCGGGGGTGACAAAGTGGTAGAGCAAGATGCGCCACCAAATGGTGTTGTAGCGCAGCAGGTGCGAGCGCAGTTTGAGGCGCTCGATGGTCCCGCCGGTCTCCATGCAAGAGTCCACATAGTGAAATCCGCGGTCATAGTAGGGCGCCAGCAGATTGTAGCGGTCGCCCAGGCCCGTGTACTGGCAGGCGTCGGGCGTGAGGCCCAGTATTATCATGTGCGGGGTGTGGCGACGCAGCACGCAGTCGAGCAGCGTGAGGTAGAAGGGCAGTTGCTGGCCGTTGGCGGCACCGTTGTAGCAAGTGGTGTGCAGACTGTCCTCGAGCAGGGTGGGGATGAGGCTGTTGAGAGCCACGCTGCTGCCCAATATCAGCACGTCGTCGCGCGACTCACGCACCACATAGTCCACCGAGCGGTAGTCGCCGGGAAGTTGGGCATGGCTCATGTAGTAGTCGCTGGCGACACCCAGCAGCAGGTCGGCAACCACCACCAGCACCACGACACCGAATATGTAGGTCAAGAGTTTTCTCATGGCGTCAGAATTGGAAGTAGATGAATTGTCCGCCACTGAAGTTGCCGCACAGCAGAATCACGATGACCATGGCTGCCGTGGAGGCGATGGCGAGCCATGAGCGGCGGCTGTGCATTAGGTCCAGACGATGCCAGCCCAGTTCGTCTTTCAACTCCTTGGCGATGAGCAAGGCAATCATCAGTGCCGCCATGAGCAAGGCGGGCTTGCCCTCGCCATTGAAGAGGAGGCCAGGTTGCGTGAACATCTTGTTGAAGGCCAGCAGGGCGTCGTGCATAGTGTTGGCACGGAAAAACACCCAGCATAACATGGCCAGCACAAACGTGATGGCGACGTTTACCGTGCGTGCTGCCGCGCTGGTGCCCAGCGTGGCCCACGGCAAGAATTTGCGCTTGAGCGAGTACAGGCTCAGCAGCAGGCCGTGCAGGCCGCCCCAGCACACAAACGTCCAGTTGGCGCCGTGCCATAGTCCGCTCACGAGCATGGTGACCAGCAGATTGCGCTGGTGACGCGCTTCGCTGCAACGACTGCCCCCCAGCGGAATATAGACATACTCGCCAAACCACGACGAGAGCGAGATGTGCCAGCGATGCCAGAATTCCTTGACCGACGGCGACAGATAAGGGCGCTTGAAGTTTTGCATGAGTGTGAATCCCATGCAGCGTGCCGCGCCAATGGCGATGAGCGAATAGCCGCCAAAGTCGCAAAATATCTGGAACGTGAAGAACAGCGTGGCCAGCCACACGCTCGTGCCATTGTGGTTGGGCAGGTTGTTGAACACCGCATCGACATAGGGCGCCACATTCTCGGCGATGCACAACTTCATGAAGTAGCCCCACACCATGAGTCGCAGGCCCTCGGTCACCGTGTTGCCGTCGAAGGCGTGGCGGGCGTGAAACTGTGGCAGCAGGTTGCGGGCGCGCTCAATGGGGCCGGCGACCAACTGCGGGAAGAACGACACGAAGAGGGCATAGGTGCCAAGATGGCGCTCGGCGGCGATGTTGCCGCGGTACACGTCGATGGTGTAGCCGATGGCCTGAAACGTATAGAACGAGATGCCCACGGGCAGCAGGATGTCAAATTCGGGCACCGATAGCCCCAGTCCGGTGAACTGCAGCACGTCGGTGATGATGCCCGCCGCAAAGTTCAGATATTTGAAACTGAACAAGATGGCGAGGTTCACCACCAGGCACAGGGTGAGCCACCGCTTGTTGCGGCGCTGGTCGGCCCCCATCTTGATGCCGCAAAACCAGGTGGTGAGGGTGGAAGAGAGGATGAGCAAGGCATACACTGGCTTCCAACTCATATAAAAATAGTAACTGGCGACAAGCAACATCGCGTTGCGGTATCGCCCAGGCAACACCCAGTAGCCAATGGTGACCAGCGGGAAAAAGAGTAGGAATGCCAGTGAGTTAAAGAGCATGGGCGCGCGGTGATGTTATTGTGCTGCGAGGAATCGCTCGGCGTCGAGTGCTGCTCGGCATCCGCTGCCCGCCGCGGCAATGGCCTGACGATAGTGCGGGTCGGCCACGTCGCCGGCGGCAAAGACGCCCTCCACGCTGGTGGCTGTAGAGCCGGGGCGCGTGACGATGTAGCCGCCCTCGTCGAGTTCCACTTGTTGGCCCAGGAAGTCGGTGGCTGGCTTGTGGCCTATGGCGAGGAAGAAGCCGTCGATGGGCAAGTCGTAGCGCTCCTCTTGGGGCGTGCCCAGGTGGCGCACCAGGTGCGCGCCCTCCACACCGCCTTCGCCATAAAGTCCCACGGTGTTGGTGTTGAACAGTATCTCAATGTTCTCGCGCTCGGCCACGCGCTGGCGCATCGCTTCCGAGGCGCGCAAGTAGTCCTTGCGGACAATCATATAGACCTTTGCGGCGAGTTTGCTCAGGTAGTGGGCTTCTTCGCAGGCGGTGTCGCCGCCGCCCACCACGGCCACCACCTTCTTGCGATAGAAGAATCCGTCGCAAGTGGCACAGGCGCTCACGCCCATGCCGGCATATTTCGTCTCGTCGCTCAGGCCCAGATATTTGGCCGTGGCTCCCGTGGCCACGATGAGGCTGTCGGCGACGATTTGCGTGCTGTCGTCGAGGGTGACCACGAAGGGCCGCTCGGTGAGGTTCACGCTCTGGACCATGCCAGTGCGCACATCGGCACCCAGGTTGACGGCCTGAGCGCGCATGTTGTCCATGAGTTCGTTGCCGTCGATGCCGTCGGGGAAACCCGGGAAATTCTCAATGACTGTGGTCGTGGTGAGTTGTCCGCCAGGCTGCAAGCCTTCGATGAGGATGCTGTTCACGCCAGCGCGCGTGAGATAGATGGCGGCGGTGTAGCCGGCAGGGCCGGAGCCTATGATGAGGCACTTCGTTTGTTCCATATAATAAAAAAAGATGTGTGTGGTGATGCTGTTGAGTGATTATCGCAGGTCAACGACCTCGGTGCCTGCGGGCACTTGCGAGGGGTCGTAGGTGAACGTGGACGCAGGGAGCGCCACGCCTGTTTTGTAGTTGGTGAGCGTGATGGCAAAATGCTGGCCGTTGTTCATCACGAACACTGCCGTGCGCAGCAGATAGGTGTTGCGGTCGATGTCCAGGGTGATGCCTTTCACGTCGCCCCGCTCGTTAGGGATGAGCACGATGGTGTGCATGCCCGGCGCTTGTCGCTTGGCTTTGCTCAGTTTGCATCCCTTCTTGAAGGCACGCGCTGCGGCGAGCGGGTTGGTCATCTGCAATTCGCGGGCGGTGGGCGTGGTGATGTTCACCTCGCCGGTGGTGGGGCTGTAGGCCCACTGGTCGTTGCCGTCGAACCAGCACTTCACCTCGGGTGAGAGCACGCGGAATTTCTCGCCGCTCATGGCAAATGTGCCGTTGCTGTTGCCGTGCGACGACGTGAGGGTGTAGTTGGCGGTCACACCGCCAGCACCGTCAATCACCGCCACAGCCTTGTCGAGCACTTGGGCGGGCTTTTGAGCCAACGCCAGTGCAAGGCCGGCAAGCGCAAAAATCAATACAGAGGTAATGCGTCTCATAGTGCTAAAAAACTATCGTTAGTTACCCTAAAATCTGTTCCACCTGCAGCGGGTCCACGAGCACTTTGCGCGGCTTGCCCCCTTGCGAGGGTCCCACAATGCCGGCGGCCTCCATTTGGTCCATGATGCGTCCGGCGCGGTTGTAGCCTATCTCGTAGCGGCGTTGCAGCGACGAGGTGCTGGCGGTGTCGCTCTGCACAATCCATCGCACGGCTTCCTCGAAGAGCGGGTCGCGCTCCTTGAGGTTGGCAGTGCTGGCCTCGCCGCCCGAGCCGCCCTCGTCGCCAGCCACATACTCTGGCAACATGAAGGCCTCTTGATGGTCCACATCGCGGTCGTCGTCTTCCTGATTGCGGATGAACTCCACGATTTTCACAATGTCGGGGGTGTCGACAAACGGGCACTGCAGACGCGTGATTTCGCCATCGACCATGAAGAGCATGTCGCCGCGGCCTATGAGGCGTTGCGCACCGCTCATGTCGATGATGATGCGGCTATCGACCATCGACGACACGGCAAATGCCACGCGGCCGGGGAAGTTGCTCTTGATGAGGCCGGTGATGACCGTGGACGACGGGCGTTGCGTGGCGATAATCATGTGGATGCCCACGGCGCGCGCCTTTTGGGCGATGCGCACGATGGGGGTCTCCACCTCCTTGCCAGCGGTCATAATCATGTCGCTGAACTCGTCGATGATGGCCACGATGTAGGGCATATACTGGTATCGGGGCTCGCCGTGCTCGTCGCGCAGTTCACGCAGTTCGCTGCGCCACTTGTCGTTGTAGTCCTCCACTTTGCGCACTTTCACGTCCTCGAGCACACGATAGCGGTTTTCCATCTCCTGCACCAGGCAGTTGAGGGTGTGCACCACGCGTGCCGTCTCGGTGACGATGGCGCGGTCCTCGCCGGGCACTTTGGCAAAGAAGTAGGGGTCCAGGTCGGCATACACGCTGAATTCCACGCGCTTGGGGTCAACGAGGACGAACTTGAGTTCCGAGGGCCCTTTCTTGTAGAGCAGCGACGTGATGATGGCGTTGAGTCCCACCGATTTTCCCTTGCCGGTGGCTCCTGCCACGAGCAGGTGTGGCATCTTGGTGAGGTCGGCGACAAACACCTCGTTGCTCACCGTGCATCCCAAGCAGATGGGCAGTTTGGCCTTGCTATCTTGGAAGGCTTTCGAGGCGAGCACTTGGCGCATGGGCACGATTTGCGGCTCGCGGTTGGGCACCTCGATGCCTATGGTGCCGCGGCCGGGCATGGGCGCGATGATGCGGATGCCCAGGGCGGCGAGGCTCAGCGCGATGTCGTCCTCGAGGCCGCGAATTTTCGACACGCGGGTGCCGTCCTCGGGAATAATCTCAAACAGCGTCACGGTGGGTCCCACGTGCACCTCGATTTTCTTGATTTTGATGCCGTAGTTGCTCAGCGTCTCGGTGATGCGTTGTTTGTTGCTCTCTTGCTCCTCCACGTCCACACGGTCGGTGCGCATGGCGGCGTCTTGCAGCAGGTCGAGCGAGGGGAAGCGGTAGTGGGCGTAACTGCCCGTGGGGTCGTGCGGATTGGTGATGCGTGCGGTTTCTATGCCCGCCATCTTAGCCGGTGTGGCAGGTGCGGCGGGAGCAGTGTTGCGCGGCTTGCGGGTTTGCGGGCGGCGTGGCGCACCCTGTTCGGGAACCGCAGCGGCAGTGGCCACTGCGGCATCACGAGGGTCCGCGGTGTCGCCGCCAGAGTTGTCGCCGCTGGCGCGGCCACCAATGAACTCCGACAAGTCGGCATGGCCGTTGTCGGAATCGTCGTCCTTGTCGCCGTTGAATTTGCGCTTGGGAAGTTGGATGGCCTTCACTTGGGCAAACAGGCGCGACAGGGTCTTGTAGGTGAACATAATCCACAACATGACGAGAATCACGTTCACGCCTATCATGCCTGGCCAGCCCACCAACCCGATGAGCCATTTGTTGGCCTCGTGGCCAAAGGCGCCGCCAGGATAGAAGAAGGTCGTTTCCCAGTTATAGGTGAGCGCTCCCAGCAACATCGAGAAGGTGAGGATGGAAAACAGCGACACCATCGTGTAGGAGAAGTGAGCGCCGCCAGTCCCACGCCGTCGACGATGAGGAAGTTGCTTGCCGATGCTCCCACGGCGGCTCCCAGGTTAGAAATCTCGCCGGGGGCCTTGGCGTTCTCAATCATGGTGTAGCCCGCCACGCGGTTTTGGTCGGCTTGGCCAGCATGGAAGAAGAACGACAGGAAGGTGATGAGCAGATAGAATCCGGTGACCAGGATGATGACGCCCCATGCCAGTCGCTGGCGCTCGCCGGCAAAGAAGTGCTTCACGCGCTCCCAGCGCGTCATGTTTTGCACCTCCTCGTTGCGCTCCTGCGCGCGGCGTTGGCGATAGTCCTCACTCTCGGTCACGTTGGTAATGTCGGGATTGTAGGTCTCTTTCATTGCTATGTGGTGTGTTCTCTTTCAGTTATAGTTTGCTCATATTTAGCGCCTGAAAATAGGCAACCCCAAAATTACAACATTATTTTCAAATAAAAACCAAAAACTGAGAAAAAATTTACTTTTGTAAACTCGCCCCAACATGGGGCGAGGCAATGTGTCCAAAAGGTGGCACAGAATTGTACCTTTTGGGGGCCGTTATTGCGTGATAATCTGTGCGATTACCTTGCGCGCCTCGCTGCCTTCAGGACAGGGCCACAGGGGGTAGACGTGCCCCATCTTGTCGGCAACGTGCAGTTGTGCGTCCACGCTGGCGGCCTTCATCTTGTCGTGGGTCTTGACGATGTCGGGGTAGAACACCTCCCATGTGCCTGTGAACAGGTCGGTGGGCGGCAGGCCTTGCATGTCGCCATAGAGGGGCGAAATCATCGGGTCGCGAGGGTCCATCTTGTCCGCCCAGTCGGCACCTATCTTTCTGAGCACTTGTGCATTGAGGAATGTGTCTTTTTCTTGTATCGCGTCATCGCCGCCCAACACGTCGACCCATGGCGAGATGAGCACCAGGTGGTGGGGCAGGTCAATCGAGTCGTTGCGCATTTTCTGCGCCAGGGCGAGGGCGAAACCGCCGCCGGCCGAGTCGCCCATGATGATGATGTGCTGCGCCGAGTACTGCGCGAGGAGTTGCTGGTAGAGTTGCATCACCAGCGGATGCGCATCGCTTGCCGTGTAGTTGTAGAGCAGCGGA
>CACWKM010000027.1 GCA_902761475.1 uncultured Bacteroidales bacterium | reverse complement strand
AAAAGAAATGCGGGTCGCGGTCCTCGGTGAGTATGTAGGTGCCCTCAACGGTCTTGTAGTAGAAATGGACCGTCTCGGTGGTCTTGCCATTGCCCCGCACAGTATAGTTGAGCGTGGTCACCGCCTCATTGCCCATGCCCTTGTTTTTATTCATTTCCACCTTTGCCTGGCTAAGAGCATCGTTAATCGACGCGACAACTGGATCGGGCTGTTGGGCTACTGCGACAAGCGCCATCATCGCACAAACAGCGAGCAAGATTTGACGAATTTTTTTCATGCCTGTAATATTTAATAAGTTATGATTTCCTAAACAATTAGCACTACATGAAACATCCACTCACACCTTTTTCTTGAATGTAGAGGGCGAAGGTTTGCCCTGCGACTGAAACGCCTTGGCCATAGAAGCCGAGGAGGTGAAACCGCACTGCATGGCGATGTTGAGCAGTTTCTCGTCGGAATTCTGGTGGATGAGGGCGATGGCATGGCGCACACGGTGCATGTTTATCATGTCGTAGAACGACTGGTAGCCGCTGCGGCGAATCACCTCGGTCAGATAGTTGGCATTCGTGCCAAGCCTTTTCATGAGTACCTCGCTCGTGATGTGCGACTGGGTGAAGATGCTCTCCTCGGCCAGCAGATGGTCAAGGCTCGCGGCGAGTTCGTTGTATTGCTCGTCGCTAAGGCGATTAGAACTACTGCGAACTTCCTCTTCCTGCTCATCCAGGCCCTCGGCAGATTTTGGAATCCCCTTGCGCCACGGATTGAGGGTGGCAATACAGAACGCGATACTTGCCACGATGAAGAGCACATCGCGCACGAACTTCACCCACGGGTCGTCGGCATAGAAATTACAGGCCAGCAGCACACACACTGCGGTGGGCACCCACTGAATGTATTGTGCGAACTGCACCGGGAAGTCGTCGCTGTCGGCGTAGGTGTCCTCGTTATACCGCCTCACGCCGCGACCTATCTTCAACGCCATCTTTATCGACAGATAGAAGAATGCGAGGAAGATAATGGTCACCACGACAAACGCCCACAAGCGATAGCCAGCGGGCAACGAGATGAGGCGCACGGCTTGCAAGAAGAGCGGCAACAAAGCGATAACCGCCGGGATGAACACCCAAAAGTCCTTGATGGGATGAGCGGTGTGGGGAAAGAAGTACAACTCGCACATGACAAGCATTTGAAGCGAGAAGAAAAGCAGCGCAAAGGCATTGACAAAGAGCAGCGCGTCGGGGTCGCCTATTTGAAACAAATAGGGCAACTCAAACACCTGCAAGAGGTAAATGTACCCAACCGCCTTTTGCGCCGGGAACAACTCGTGAAAACGCTCGCTATAGGCCTTGGGCTTGTAGTACCACTTCAGCAGCCAACTATAGAGGTGCGTGACGATAAACGCCAGATTGGCGCTATAGAAAAGCATGTATGTCGCGTGCGCGCTCATTCAAGAACTCCTTGTAATCAGCCTCAAAGATAGTACAAGCGGAGCAAAAAAACAAATACTGACGCAAGAAATACAATTTTCCTTTCAGCGTGGGATGCCGAAGCCTCGGGGGCACCGCGACGCGTGCCGCGCACCGGCAACGACGCATTCCAAAACCTCTCGCTCGATGTCACCTCGGTGGAACTCCCCATCATCACCAGCATCACCGACGTGCTTGCCGCAGGCCGAGAAATCAAGGGCATCTACAACTTGCAGGGAGTCAAACTGCAACAGCCCACTCGCGGAAACATCTGCATCGTGCAGTATGCCGACGGCACAGCGGAGAAAGTGAGATTCTGACCATTCACCGCCACACAGGTGGCTCATTAAACAACAATCCGCAGCGCCCCATCGCCGGGTGCTGCGGATTGCTTTTTCCTGATGTGACGTGCCGAGGGCTTACTTGGCGAGGTAGCACTTCACCTTGCCCACAGGCAGGGCGCCTTGCAGCAACAGAGGCACGTGGGCCTCGTCGGTCGACAGCCATGCGTCGAGGTCGTCGCTCGAAGTCTTGCCGCCCTTTTGCGTGAATTTGAACACCACGTGGTGAGCCTCGCGCTTGCTGCCGTCGCGCATCTTCACCTTTTCCACCCCCTTGTAGCGGATTGTGAGATACTCTTTCTCCTTGCCCGAGAAAATGACAGTGGTAAACGGCTTGGAAGCGGTGAGCATGGCAAAATCGAGGTCGCGCAGCATGTAGAACACGCTCAGCATGTCGTAAGCCTGGCACATGGCGCTGAGTTGCGTGGTCGTGTCGCCGCTCTTGCGGAAACGCGTGCACTTGGCGCTCGTGTGCGAATAGTTGTAACTATATTCCACCAAGTCGCGGGCATAGTAATCCTTCTCGTGGGTGAGTTTCTCATAGCGCAGGGGCTGCAACTTGGAGTTGAGCGTGCACTTGAGCGTGTCGCGCACGGGATACACCTTGTCGGCCCATGAGCGGGTCTTGCCGGTGAGTTGGGCCTGATAGCCGGTGCTGGTCTTCTTGATGGACAGCGTGGCGTCGCCCGCATGTTTCCACACCATGCCCCAACTGAACACAATCTGGTAGTTCAGCATCTCGTTGGTATAGTTCACAGCATGCGACATCAGGCTCAAGAGCGAACCGACAGCCAGGAGGAGTATTGTTCTTTTCATAATCGAGTGTTTTTTTAAAAATTTACTCTTTAGACACACAAAACGCCCTCGCGTTTAATCGTGGCGAGGGCGCCTTATGCGAACGGATTCGTTCCATTTATCACTTTTGCGGCTCAATCACGCGCAGACGGTCGCCGCTGCCATGCACCACGGTCTTGTAGTAGTCGGGGGTGTATCCTGGCCACGACGGCTGCACGGGCTGGCCGGCCTCGTTGCGCTCAAACTCGCCGTCCTTTTCCTTCTTCACGTTGCCGTCCATGTACTTCACAAAGAGGTACTCGGCGAGTTTGCGATAGCGTGCGGTGGCTTGGGCGGCGCGGTCAAGGCTGTAGTTGGTGAGCAGTTCCACCACTGCCCCACCCTCCTCGATGGCTGTCTGCACCTGGCGCACGTCGTCAATCATAATCGAGTCGCGATGATACACCTGATTGGCAATCACGTTGTTAATCCAGAAGGCATGGTCCATGTCGAAGTGATAGAGGTCGGCCTTGCCATGGGCATAACTTACGGGCACCTCGGTCATGCAGCAATACATGGGCAAGAACAGGGCGGTGTTGGCATCGTCCACGCCAAACCACAGCACGCCGCCCACGGCATCGGGGAGCCACGAGCGCATTTGCGCCACCATCACCCATCCCGTCTGCTGGGTAGCGATGGCACGCTCCATGCAATAGGTCTTGCCATCGACCTTAAACTCCATGGGACGCCAGCGATAAGGCACGCCCCAGTAGTTGGTGGCACCGGGGTCCTTGGTCATGTCGAAAGGCGTGTCCTCGAAGTGGTCGCGCATCATATTTTGCATCTCGCGCACCGAAATCTTCTCGTCGGGACGCACCCACAGCGGCATGAGTTTAGCACCGCGCTTGCCGGCGATGTAGGGCAAATAAGCGTCCATGCCCTTGGCGAAGCGGTTGAAATAACTCCACACGCGGGCATCGCAGCCACGCAGGGTGCCAAAATCGCTGGGAGCATAGGCTGTGGAGAACTCAAAGTTCGCGTCACTGCCCTTGTAGAAGCCCATGGTGCGGGCAAACTCTATCACGTCCTTGCTATAGAGGCAATTCTGGGGGTCGTTGAGCGGAAAACGATAGATGCGCGACTGGTTGGCGTGACCGCTGATGCAGTCGTCGGGGATGCGCTGGGCCACCCACACGGCGCCCTTCTCGCGACCGGCCTTGCCCACCATCTCAAGCACCCAAATCTCGTTGGGGTCGCCTATCGAGAACGACTCGCCCTCGCTGCAGTAGCCATACTCAGCCACAAGCGACGTCATCACGTCGATGGCCTCGCGCGCCGTGCGGGCACGTTGCAGCGTGAGGTAGATGAGGCTGCCATAGTCGATGATAGCCTGCGACGTGGTGTCGACAAGTTCTTCGCGACCGCCAAAGGTCGACTCGCCAATGGTGAGTTGGTGCTCATTCATGTTGCCCACCACGGCATAGGTGTGGGCCACCTCGGGAATGGCACCGAGATATTTTCCCGTGTCCCAATCGTGAATCTGGCGCATATCGCCAGGCTTGTGGTCGGCGGCGGGCAGATACTGCAGGTCGCCAAAGAGCGTGTGGCTATCGGCGGCATAGGTGATGATGGTGGAGCCGTCGGCACTGGCATTCTTGCCCACGAGCAGATTGGTGCACGCATCGGCGGGCTGACACCACGCGAGCAGTGCCAACGCGGCAGCGAGAGGTTGCAAAATGTGTTTCATCCTTATCGTTAGTTTTTTGTTGATGTGATATGTCTTAAATAATTGTCGCCTAGGTGTCACTTGGCCGGAGCGCCGCGGAAGATGACCTTCACCTTGGCGATGCGATAGCGCACCACCTTGGTGGCTGTGAACGAGAACGGCCCGTAGTCGATGGTTTGCTTCTCCTTCACAAAGTCGCCGTTGATGCTCAGCAGCAAGCCGGCAAGCGTCTCGGCATCGTCGGCATGCGCGCCCAGCAAATCGTCGTCGATGTCGAGCACGCGACAAAAGTCGGTGAGTTGCGTCTTGCCGTCGAACACATAGGTGTTCTGGTTCACGCGGGTGTAGAACTTCTCCTCGGTGTCATATTCGTCGTCGATGTCGCCCACAATCTCCTCGAGCACGTCCTCGAGGGTGGCAATGCCTTGCGTGCAGCCATACTCGTCGACGATGATGGCCATGTGCATTTTTTTCTTGCGGAAGTCCTCGAGCAGGTTGTCGAGGGTGCGCGTCTCGGGCACGAAATAGGCCGGACGCATGAGTTCCTGCCAGCGGAAGGTGTTGTCGCGTTTGCCAATGTAAGGCAGCAGGTCCTTGGCATAGAGGATGCCCTTGATGTTGTCGGGCGTATCGTCATAGACCGGCATGCGCGAGTAGCCAGTGTCGATGACCTTGGCGACCACCTCGTCGAAGTTGGCGGCATAGTCAATGTCCACCACATCGACCCTCGGGCGCATAATCTCGTCCACCGTCTTGTCGCCAAACGAGAGGATGCCCTCGAGCAGTTCCTTCTCGTCGCCGCTCTGCACATTGCTCGCCTCGAGGGCGTGCGAGAGGTCTTCGGTCGAGATGTCGTCGCTCTGCACCGTGACCATGCGGTCGACGATGGCAGTGCTCTTCATGAGCAGGCGCGACAGCGGGGACAACAAGCGCACCGCCAAGCGCAACGGACCGGCAACGGCCTGAGCCATCTTCACGTTGTAGTTGGTGGCATACAACTTGGGAATAATCTCGCCAAAGAGCAGAATCAAGAACGTCAAGATGACCGTCTGCACCAAGAACGACGCCACGGGACTGTGAAAATGCATCATCTGGCTCAACGCATAGTTGAGCACAATCACAATCATGATGTTCACCAGATTGTTGCCTATCAAGATGGTGGCCAGCAGTTTTTCGGGATTGGCCAGCAGTGCCTCCACACGCGCGCGGCGCTCATCGTCCTCGATGCTCGCCACATCATCGCGCGTAAGCGAAAAAAACGCTATCTCCGAACCGCTATTAAACGCCGACAGCACCAGTCCACCCAGTGCCACCACTATCGCCACGATGCTTCCCATCGTGGGGGCAAAAAACTCTACGGCCTGTTCGGTAGCCGAGGCCGCATCGGCAAGTAGCATCAGGCTACATAAAAGAGGATCTAAGTCCAAAATCAACTGTATTTGGTTCAACAATCACGCGAGCCGCATGGCATCCACGGGCCCCACGCTTCTTTCTTGCCACAAAGGTAATACATTTTTCCATATCATAAAAGAATCGCACGCACATTATCATGCGCAAGGCAGCGCCAAAGAGGGCTTCAAACCGTAAAAAACAAAAAAACACGCGCCACATTTGCGTTTTACGTTTCTAAATAGTAACTTTGCGGTAGTCGAGTTACTTGCAGCGGCAAAACACAACTCAGCGAAATGACCACAAGCGTTTTGTTTTATCCTATCACTAAAAATCGCCAAATTTTTAACCTGAGGGACAAAGCGGTGAAACGCCTTATTCGCTTTATATATACAATCAGTATAAGGGATGATGTAAGAGAAAGGCGTGGGACAACTGTTTTATTTCAGGTGCGGCGTTTGGCGATGCCTTAGTGATAATAGAGCAGACAAGTCTCCACGCTTTTCATAGTATTGTAGCCTAATTTGGGAGACTCAAGGGCTAAACACAACACACCCATCATGAAAACGCCTTTTTCTAAACTGGCAATTGCGGCCCTCATAACCATTTCCGCCATCATGCCCTTACGCGCCGAAGTCTTGGGCGTGGCGCATGACAGCAACACCTTTCCCGACGACAACTTCCGCAGTTACTTAACCACAAAATTTCCAACAGAAACAGCCGATGGCTGGTGGACGCCCGAAGAGTTGGCAGGGGTAAAAAGTATCGATTGCTCAAAATCAAGTTCCACCTCAACAAGCAAAAAGATATCAAATCTTGAGGGCATTCAGCATTTCAAATCCATCACTTCTTTAAGAGTCAGATACAATCTATTAAACAGTTTGGACGTGTCGCAGAACACTGCACTGACGAACTTGGACTGTAGTGGAAACAGTTTGACATCATTGGACGTGTCGAACAACACTGCCCTAACAACCTTAGATTGCAGTAACACAGCATTGCCTTCGCTGGACTTGTCGAACAACATAGACCTGACAGAGTTAACATGCAAAGAGAACCAGTGGACGGCGCTGGATGTGTCGCATAATGCAGCATTGAAGAAATTAGACTGCAGCGGAAACAAGTTGCCATCGTTGGATGTGTCACATAATACCGCCCTAACCGAATTAAACTGCGGAGCAAACCAATTGCCATCGCTGGATGTATCACTCAACACTGCTTTAAGCAAATTAACTTGTGGTGGGAACCTCTTTACATCGCTGGATTTGACACATAACACCGCACTAACCTACTTAAAGTGCACCGGAAATAAACTTGCCAAACTGGACTTAACGCAGAACACTCTTCTAAGAGAACTATACTGCGGATATACCACTATGAAATCGCTCATTCTGCCACAAACCAGCACTTTGCAAAGAGTTGATTGCACAAATGCATTAAATGACGGGAAACTACCATCACTGGACGTGACGCACAACCCAGGACTAAAATATTTAGACTGTGGCGGACACAAAATACCCTCGCTCGATGTGACGCAAAATCCATTACTCGTAACCTTAGTTTGCCATGAAAACCTTTTGCAATCGCTAGATGTGTCGCAGAATCCATTACTGGAAGAATTGTTGAGTAGCAATAATAAAATACCCTCTTTAGACCTAACCAATAACACGAATTTAAAGAAATTGAATTGCAATCATAATCTCTTAACAACACTCACTTTGCCACAACCTACCGCCAGCAATCTATACGAGATTGACTGTCGTAGTAACCAATTGACTGAAATTGATGTGACTCCTTACGCAGCACTAAAAACGCTATATTGCAGGTACAATCAATTGACAACACTTGATGTTACAAAAAACACCGCACTAACGGCTCTACAATGCGATAATAATCAGTTGACGTCTTTGGACGTGAGGAAGAACACCGCACTAACGTATTTAGTCTGCCACGATAATCAGTTAACCTCGCTGGACGTGACAAAGAATAAACAACTAACGACCTTTGAATGCAATAGGAATCATTTGACATCGTTGGACATCTCAAAAAACACGTTACTAACGAATGATCTTAATTTGGGCGTAAATCGTCAAACTGTTGACATTGGCAGAATCTATCAATTCACTGCCAATGGAAAGACATATTATTATGTGCCACTCGATGAGGAGTATAAGGGCGGAGACCGGTCGTTTACCGACATTGTTCTTGCGTTGCAAGGACACACCACTGCGTCCTTTATACCATTCACCTTGGAGAGAGTACAATGGAGAGATAACAGTGTCAATCCAAAGGGCAACTGCGAACTCTTTCACGGCACCGCACAAATCGCCGAGCAAAACGGAGCGCCACGAAGGGCACAAGCACTCTCCGATGGCTTAGACCCCGACCATATCTATGGGGATATTCTTTTGTTTGATGGCACCCAGGATTTCATTTCATATAACTACGACATTCATCGTAGCAACAAAACCACAATGATGGACGTGACAATGACTTGGACCGGAGCCGATATTCCAACCGCCATCAACATCGTGGAGCACACCAAAGACATTGCGACTATACGTTATATCAACCTTGCGGGTGTCGGCAACGACACGCCATGGGACGGCATCAACATCGTCATTACCACTTACGACGATGGAACCCAAAAGATAACCAAAGCCGTTTATTAACGACTTGCACTAAAGTATGTTCCATTTTTATAGTTGAGTAATAATTAACTCGTTTGGCGAGATTGATCGTGAGACCAGTCTCGCCATTTTTATTTTTCATACATCTTATTTGGTCAAAAATATGGTTATTTGACAAAAAAATAGTACCTTTGTGCTACATTCGATTAACCGATTTTGTTAGTCCCAACCAAATCCATTGAGACGCATTTTCATTCTTTCCTTTCACTAAAAATCGCCAAGTTTTTAACCTGAGGGGCAGAATGAAAAATGCGCTCTTTCTTACATCATGATTTTTGTTTTTTACACAGTTTGAGGTGCGGCTGTCCCATGTAGGGACGCCACATGTGGCGTCCGCGATAACGCCCTCATTGCCATGCGGCATCGGACGTGCCGCGGCACGTCGCAATAGTTGTTGGGGCGACCATCATCCAAAAAGAGGGGTGCGCCGGAATTGCGGCACACCCCTCATAATCATGTTGCTTACTTAACTAGAAGTTAATTCTCTTCATCGTTGTCGATGAGTCCTGCGAGAGCCATCTCTTCCTTGCTGCCCACGGTGAGGGTCTGGAATTCACGCAGACCGGTACCGGCGGGAATGAGGTGACCGCAAATCACGTTCTCCTTCATGCCCTGCAGCGTGTCCACCTTGCCGTTGATAGCGGCCTCGTTGAGCACCTTGGTGGTCTCCTGGAAGGAGGCAGCACTCATGAAACTCGAGGTCTGCAATGCAGCACGGGTGATACCCTGGAGAATCTGCTCGCTGGTGGCGGGCACGGCATCGCGCACGGTGACCAACTTGAGGTCGCGGCGCTTCAGAGCCGAGTTGATGTCGCGCAACTTGCGGGCGGTGATAATCTGGCCGGCTTGCACCTCGGTGCTCTCGCCAGCGTCGGTAACCACCTTCTTGCCCCAGATGCGGTCGTTCTCGTCCATGAAGTCACGCTTGTCCACGATTTGCTGCTCGAGGATGCGCGTGTCGCCCGGATCGAGGATGTTGACCTTGCGCATCATTTGACGCACAATCACCTCAAAGTGCTTGTCGTTAATCTTCACACCCTGCAAGCGATACACGTCTTGCACCTCGTTCACGATATAGTCCTGCACGGCTGTCGGGCCCTTGATGCGGAGGATGTCGGCCGGTGTGACGGCGCCATCGGACAGTGCCGTTCCAGCGCGCACAAAGTCGTTCTCCTGCACAAGAATTTGCTTCGACAGTGGCACAAGATATTTCTTGACTTCGCCCAAGCGGCTGGTGACCACGATTTCGCGGTTACCACGTTTCACGCGGCCGAAGGTCACCTCGCCATCGATTTCGCTCACGATAGCGGGGTTCGACGGGTTGCGTGCCTCGAAGAGTTCGGTCACGCGGGGCAGACCGCCGGTGATATCACCAGCGCCACCGCTCGACGCGCGCGGAATCTTCACAAACACCTCACCGGCGTTGACCTGCTCGCCCTCATCCTTCATCAGGTGAGCGCCCACAGGCAGCGAATAGGTCTTCACCAGTTCGCCGTTAGCGTCGTAGAGTTGAGCCTCGGGAATACGGGTGTGGTCTTTCGACTCCACCACAATCTTCTCGCTGTTGCCCGACGTCTCGTCAACCTCGGTGCGATAGGTAGAACCCTCGACCAAATTGACGAACTTCAACGTACCGGTCATCTCGCTCACGATCACAGCGTTGAAGGGGTCCCACTCGCAAATCACATCGCCCTTGTGCACCATGTCGCCACTCTTGAAGAAGAGTTTCGAGCCATAGGCAATATTGGCGGTAGTGAGCACCATCTTGGTGTTGGGCTCAATGATTTGCATCTCGGTCATGCGGCCAATCACCACATCCACGCCATCCTTGTCCTTGACGGTGCGCAACTCGTCGATTTCGAGGCGTCCGTCATACTTGGAGGTGAGGTTGGACACTGCGGCAATGTTGCTTGCCACACCACCCACGTGGAAGGTACGCAGTGTAAGTTGGGTACCCGGCTCGCCGATGGACTGTGCGGCAATCACGCCCACAGCCTCGCCCTTCTGCACCATGCGCTGCGACGCGAGGTTGCGTCCGTAGCACTTCGCGCACACGCCATGCTTGGCCTCGCAAGTGAGCACGGAACGAATCTCCACGCTCTCGATGGGCGAATTGTTGATGCGCTCGGCAGCGGCGTCGGTAATTTCCTCGCCGGCTTGCACAATCACCTCGTTGGTGGTCGGGTCAATCACATCGTGCACCGACACACGGCCCACGATGCGCTCGCCCAGCGAAGCCACCACGTCGTCGTTGTTCTTCACCTCGCGGCAGATGAGGCCACGCAGCGTTCCGCAGTCTTCCTCGGTAATCACCACGTCGTGGGCCACGTCCACCAAGCGGCGGGTAAGGTAACCAGCGTCGGCGGTCTTCAGTGCCGTATCGGCAAGACCCTTACGAGCACCGTGCGTCGAGATGAAGTACTCCAGCACGCTCAAGCCCTCCTTGAAGTTGGCAAGGATGGGGTTCTCGATAATCTGGTGTCCGCCTTCAACGCCCGACTTCTGCGGCTTGGCCATAAGACCACGCATACCCGAAAGTTGTCGAATCTGGTCCTTCGAACCACGAGCACCCGAGTCGAGCATCATGTACACCGAGTTGAAGCCCTGCTGGTCGGCGCTGATTTGTTTCATCAGCGTGTCGGTCAGGCGAGCGTTCACGTTGGTCCAGATGTCAATCACCTGGTTGTAGCGCTCGTTGTTGGTGATGAAGCCCATGTTGTAGTCGTTGACCACTTGCTCCACCTGTGCGTCACCCTCGGCGATGAACTGTGCCTTCTCTTGCGGCACGAGCACATCGAGCAGGTTGAACGACAAGCCGCCCTTGAATGCCATGTAGTAGCCCATGTTCTTCACGTCGTCGAGGAACTTGGCCGAACGCGGCACACCGCAAGCGTGAATCACACGGGTGATGATGTCGCGCAACGACTTCTTGGAGATGAGTTCGTTGACGTAGCCAATCTCGCTGGGCACAGCGTTGTTAAACATGATGCGTCCCACCGAAGTGTCGGTAATCATCTTCTCCACGAGTTCGCCGTTCTCGTCGCGCACCTTTGCCACCACCGAGATGATGGCGTGCATGGCCACCTTGCCCTCGTTGTAGGCAATCATTGCCTCCTCGGGGCCGTAGAACTTGAGTCCCTCGCCCTTGTCGCCGGAACGGAGTTTGGTGATGTAGTACAGACCGAGCACCATGTCCTGCGACGGCACCGTGATGGGCGCGCCATTGGCGGGGTTAAGGATGTTGTGAGGCTCGAGCATGAGCATCTGTGCCTCAACGATAGCCTCGTTGCCCAGGGGAAGGTGCACTGCCATCTGGTCGCCGTCGAAGTCGGCGTTGAACGCCGTACATGCCAGCGGATGCAACTGAATGGCCTTGCCCTCGATGAGTTTGGGCTGGAACGCCTGGATACCCAGACGGTGCAGTGTAGGAGCACGGTTCAGGAGCACGGGGTGACCCTTCATCACGTTCTCCAGGATGTCCCACACCACGGGATCCTTGCGGTCGACAATCTTCTTGGCGCTCTTCACCGTCTTGACGATGCCGCGCTCAATGAGTTTGCGAATCACAAACGGCTTGTAGAGTTCGGCTGCCATATCCTTGGGGATACCGCACTCACCCATGTTGAGTTCCGGACCCACCACAATCACCGAGCGTGCCGAATAGTCCACACGCTTACCGAGCAAGTTCTGGCGGAAACGTCCCTGCTTGCCCTTGAGGCTGTCGCTGAGCGATTTGAGCGGACGGTTAGCGTCGCTCTTCACAGCACTCGACTTGCGCGAGTTATCGAGCAGCGAGTCCACAGCCTCCTGGAGCATGCGCTTTTCGTTGCGCAGAATCACCTCGGGAGCCTTAATCTCGATGAGGCGTTTCAGGCGGTTGTTGCGAATGATCACGCGGCGATACAGGTCATTGATGTCGCTAGTGGCAAAACGTCCACCATCCAGCGGGATGAGGGGGCGCAAATCGGGCGGAATCACCGGCAGCACCTTGAGCACCATCCACTCGGGGCGGTTGATGCCCTTGCTGGCGCGGAACGACTCCACCACTTGCAGGCGCTTCAACGCCTCGGTCTTGCGCTGTTGCGAATTCTCCTTGTAGGCACGGTCGCGGAGCGAGTTGGCCAAACTGTCGAGGTCTATCTCGGCCAGCAGGTCATAGATGGCCTCGGCGCCCATCTTGGCGATGAACTTGTTGGGGTCATCGTCGGGCAACTGGTTGTTGTCCTTGGGCAGGCGAGAAAGAATCTCGGTATACTCATCCTCACTCAACAGGTCGAGTTTCTCGAGCGGGCGCATCTCGCGAGCGAGTTTGCCGTCGGCAATCTTGTCGTTGGCAGGCACCTCGACATTGCCAGGATTGATGACAATGTAGCGCTCGTAGTAGATGACCAGGTCGAGTTTCTTGGTGGGCAGTCCCAGCAAGTAACCAATCTTGTTGGGCAACGAGCGGAAATACCAGATGTGTGCCACCGGCACCACAAGTTGGATGTGTCCGCTGCGCTCACGGCGCACCTTCTTCTCGGTCACTTCCACACCGCAATGGTCGCACACGATGCCCTTGTAGCGAATGCGTTTGTACTTGCCGCAATGGCACTCGTAGTCCTTCACGGGACCAAAAATGCGCTCGCAGAACAAGCCGTCGCGTTCGGGCTTGTAGGTGCGGTAGTTTATCGTCTCGGGCTTGAGCACCTCGCCATAGGAGTTCTCAAGAATCTCGTCGGGCGATGCCAAACTGATGGAGATGCGTTGGAAGTTGCTCTTTATCTTATTGTCTTTTCTGAAAGCCATGATAATGTCACGAGTGAAAAGGAGTTATCATTTAGTCAAGTTTCACACTCAAGCACAGGCCTCGCAGCTCGTGCAACAGCACATTGAGCGACTCGGGAATACCCGGAGTGGGCATCGTGTCGCCCTTGACGATAGCCTCATAGGCCTTGCTGCGACCCGACACATCGTCGCTCTTGATGGTGAGGATTTCCTGGAGCACATGCGAAGCGCCAAAGGCCTCGAGTGCCCACACCTCCATCTCACCAAAGCGCTGACCACCAAACTGTGCCTTACCACCAAGCGGCTGCTGGGTGATGAGAGAGTACGGGCCAATGCTGCGCGCGTGCATCTTGTCCTCGACCATGTGGCCAAGTTTCAGGAAGTAGGTCACGCCCACGGTAGCCTTCTGGTCGAACGGCTCGCCAGTGGCACCGTCGTAGAGTTGCGTGCGACCGCCACGAGGCAGACCAGCCTTGTCGGTCCACTCGTTCAGGTCGTTGAGCGAAGCACCATCGAAGATGGGGGTAGCAAATTTCACACCCAACTCGTGGCCTGCCCAACCGAGAACAGCCTCAAAAATCTGACCCAGGTTCATACGCGAAGGCACACCCAGTGGGTTCAGCACCAGGTCGACCGGCGTACCGTCGGCCAGGAACGGCATGTCCTCCTGACGCACCACGCGCGAGACAATACCCTTGTTACCATGACGACCTGCCATCTTGTCGCCCACGCCAATCTTACGCTTCTTGGCCACATACACCTTGGCCAGTTGCATGATGCCGCTGGGCAACTCGTCGCCAATCGAGATGTCGGTCTTCTTGCGACGAAGTTCGGCGTCGATGGTCTTGCTCTTGCGCAGGTAGTTCATGATGCAGGTGCGCACCAGTTCGTTGGTGTGCTCGTCGTCGGTCCATGCGCTCAAGTTCACACTCTCAAAACTCTCGATTGAGTCGAGCACCGAGCGAGTGAAAACAGCATCCTTGGGCACCAACTCAATGTCGAGGAAGTCCTTCACGCCCATCGACTTGCGTCCGTGCGTGAGTTTCACCAACTTGTCGAGCAACTGCTTGCGCAGCGTGTCCTGGATAGCCTTGTACTCCTCGTCGAGTGCCACCAGCGGCGAGTCGGCGCCACGGGTGTGCTTGCGATTGACCACGCGGTTAAACAGGCGGGTGCCAATAATCACGCCCTTGAGCGAGGGGTTTGCCTTGAGCGAAGCGTCCTTCACGTCGCCAGCCTTGTCGCCAAAGATGGCGCGCAGCAACTTCTCCTCGGGAGTGGGGTCGCTCTCGCCCTTGGGGGTAATCTTACCGATGAGGATGTCGCCGGGCACCACATGAGCACCCACGCGAATGATACCGCGCTCGTCGAGGTCCTTGGTGGCGTCCTCGCTCACGTTAGGAATGTCGCTTGTGAGTTCCTCCATACCGCGCTTGGTCTCGCGCACCTCGAGCGAATACTCGTCGACGTGGACCGAAGTGAGGATGTCCTCGCGCACCATGCGCTCGTTGAGCACAATAGCGTCCTCATAGTTATAACCCTTCCACGGCATGTAAGCAACCTTGAGGTTGCGACCCAGTGCCAACTCGCCATCCTGCGTGGAGTAACCTTCGGTGAGGATGTCGCCACGCTCCACACGCTGACCACGCTCGCAAATGGGGCGCAGGTCAATGGTGGTGCTCTGGTTGGTCTTGCGGAACTTGGGCAGGCGGTACTCCTTCACCGGCTCGTCGAAACTGATGAACTGCTCCTCGTCGGTGCGGTCGTAGCGGATGCGAATCACGTCGGCGTCGACATATTCCACGACACCGCTACCCTCGGCCTGGATTTGCGTGCGGCTGTCATAAGCCAGACGCTCCTCGATGCCGGTGCCCACGATAGGAGCCTCGGGACGCAGCAGGGGCACTGCCTGGCGCATCATGTTTGCTCCCATGAGCGCGCGGTTAGCATCGTCGTGCTCAAGGAACGGGATGAGCGCTGCGGCAATCGACGCAATCTGTTGCGGCGACACGTCCATGAGTTGCACCTGCTCGGGAGCCACCACGGGGAAGTCGGCGTCGAGACGCGCTTTCACGCGGCTGCGCTGGAACGTGCCGTCCTCGTTAAGGGGAGCGTTGCCCTGCGCAATCACCTGGCCTTCCTCGGCCTCGGCAGTGAGATAGACAATGTCGTCGTTGTTCAGGTTCACGCGCGAGCCCTCCACAGTGCGGTAAGGCGTCTCGATGAAGCCCAGATTGTTAATCTTGGCATACACGCACAACGACGAGATAAGGCCGATGTTGGGACCCTCGGGGGTCTCGATGGGGCACAGACGGCCGTAGTGAGTGTAGTGCACGTCGCGCACCTCAAAGCCGGCACGCTCGCGCGACAGACCACCAGGACCCAGGGCCGACATACGGCGCTTGTGAGTGATCTCGGCAAGCGGGTTGGTCTGGTCCATGAACTGCGACAGAGCATTGGTACCGAAGAAGGTGTTGATTACCGACGAGATAGTCTTAGCATTAATCAAGTCGATGGGAGTGAACACCTCGTTGTCACGCACATTCATGCGCTCACGAATAGTGCGAGACATGCGTGCCAAGCCCACACCAAACTGGTTGTAAAGCTGCTCGCCCACGGTGCGTACGCGGCGGTTGCTCAAGTGGTCGATATCATCGACGTCGGTCTTACTATTGATAAGGCCAATGAGATATTTGATAATCTCGATGATGTCTTCCTTGGTGAGCACGCGAACCTCGTCGGGAGTGGTCAAGCCAAGCTTCTTGTTGATGCGAAAACGGCCCACGTCGCCCAAGTCGTAACGCTTCTCGCTGAAGAACAGGTTATTGATAACCTCGCGAGCGCTAGTGTCATCGGGTGGCTCGGCATTGCGCAACTGACGATAAACGTAGTTGATGGCCTCTTTCTCGCTGTTACATGTGTCTTTATTAAGAGTGTTGAAGATGATTTGATATTCACCTGTGTTGATGTCTTCCTTGTGCAGGAGAATAGTCTGGACTCCCGAGTCCAGAATCTCAGCAATGTTGTCCTCCTCGATGATGGTGTCGCGGTCGAGTACAACATCGTTGCGCTCGATAGTAACCACCTCGCCAGTATCCTCATCGACGAAGTCCTCGTTCCACGACTTGAGCACGCGAGCTGCGAGCTTGCGTCCTACTGCGTTCTTGAGGTTGGTCTTGTTGGCTTTAATCTCCTCGGCAAGACCAAAAATCTTGATGATGTCGTTATCGGTCTCAAGACCAATTGCACGCAACAAGGTAGTAACGGGCAATTTCTTCTTGCGGTCGATGTAGGCATACATCACATTGTTGATGTCGGTTGCAAACTCAATCCAGCTACCCCTGAATGGGATAATACGAGCCGAATAGAGCTTTGTGCCATTAGCATGCACACTCTGTCCGAAGAACACACCTGGTGAACGGTGGAGCTGCGACACGATAACGCGCTCAGCACCATTGATGACAAATGTGCCCTTATCGGTCATGTAGGGAATCGCACCGAGGTACACGTCTTGTACAACAGTAGCAAAGTCCTCATGATCAGGATCAGAACATGAGAGCATGAGTTTTGCCTTGAGGGGGACACTGTAGGTCAGGCCACGGTCAAGACATTCCTCTACGGTGTAGCGTGGAGGGTCGATGAAGTAGTCAAGGAATTCAAGTTTAAAGTTGTTGCGAGTGTCCTCGATAGGGAAATTCTCGCTGAACACTTTATAGAGTCCCTCGTTTTTTCTTTTCTCTGTGGGAGTATCTAACTGCAGAAAATCTCTGAAAGATTGCAATTGCACCTCAAGGAAATCGGGATATGGATAAGGATTCTTGACGCGTGCAAAATTAATGCGATTGTTTTTGGAAACTGACATTGAAAAATAAAATTAAGGTGAACTCAAAATAAAAAAAGACACAAAAAGGTTAAGAATCGACAATCTCTTGGGATTCTTAACCTATATACCTGAT
>CACWKM010000026.1 GCA_902761475.1 uncultured Bacteroidales bacterium | reverse complement strand
CGCTGCGCCGTGTCGAGGCCATCTTCCCCATCGACGAGAACAAGATGCCGCATCCATAACTTAGAGAATATCATTATTTTTGACAACGCTTTGATATCGTCACCACTCATAGTCGCCATTGTGGCATTGTTGCTGTCGGGGTTCTTCTCGGGCAGCGAAATCGCCTTTGTGTCGTCAAACAAGGTGCGCGCCGAGATTGACATCGCCAAGGGCGGCTTCGTGAACCGCATCTTGAACGTGTTCTACAGCCACCGCGAGATGTTCATCAGCACACTGCTGATAGGCAACAACATCGTGAACGTGATTTTCTCGCTTGCCCTTGCCACGCTACTCACCGCCCCGCTCACCAGTTGGCTGGGCCACAACGAGGTGCTCATCCTCACCGTGCAAACCCTTGTGGGCACGCTCATCGTGCTGCTGGCGGCAGAATTCCTGCCCAAGACGGTGTTCCGCATCAACCCCAACCAGTCGCTGCGCATGCTCTCGGTGCCACTGGTGGTGTGCTACTGGCTGCTCTACCCCGTGTCGCGACTCACGGCCATGCTCTCCAAGGGCCTCATGTGGCTCTTTGGCATCAAAGTGCACAAGACGCAACCCGGCACCATCACCGTCGACGAACTCGACGCCTATCTGCAAGAAAACATCGACAAGCGCGACGACGAGAAACGCGAGGTGGACCACGAGGTGAGGCTGTTTGAGAACGCACTCGACTTTAGCGACACCCGGCTACGCGACTGCATGGTGCCACGCAACGAAATCGTGGCAGTCGATGTCGTCGACACCACGCGCGACGAACTCGTGGACACCTTCTCGCGCACCGGATTGAGCAAAATCGTGGTCTATCGCGACGAAATCGACAACGTGATAGGCTTCATCCAGGTGAGCGAGTTGTTCACCGTGAATGTAGACTGGAAAACTCGCATCAAACCCGTTCTCTTCGCCCCCGAGACGCTCCTGGCACGCAAGATGATGCAGCAACTGCTCGACGAGAAACGCTCCATGGCCATCGTGCTCGACGAGTTTGGCGGCACAAGCGGCATGGTCACACTCGAGGACCTCGTGGAAGAGATTTTCGGCGAAATTGAGGATGAGCACGACCACAACCAACTCGTGGCACGTCAAATCGACGAACACACCTACGAATTTGCCGGACGCATGGAAATTGAGGAAATCAACGAGCGTTTCCACTTGGACCTGCCCGAGAGCGACGATTACCAGACCCTCGCCGGCCTGCTCATCACCAGCACGGAGACCATTCCCGCCGTGGGCGAGAGCGTGACCATAGGTGCCTTCACACTCACCGTGACGCGCAAAACGGCGGCACGCATCGAACTCATCCGCCTCACCCTCAACTCCTAATTCATAATTGAAACAAAGGAATTATTCCTCATTCATCATTCCTAATTCATAATTGAAACAAAGGAATCATTCCTCATTCATCATTCCTAATTCATAATTGAAACAAAGGAATCATTCCTAATTCATAATTCCTAATTCATAATTGAAACAAAGGAGTCATTCCTCATTCATAATTCCTAATTCATAATTGAAACAAAGGAATTATTCCTCATTCATCATTCCTAATTCATAATTGATTAGGTACACGTGCTTGCGAGCGCGCGTGAGTGCCGTGTAGAGCCATCGATAGTAGTCGAGTGTCTGCGTGGCCTCCACCGCGATGCCGCCCATGTCGATGAACACGTGGTCCCACTGTCCGCCCTGCGCTTTGTGGCACGTCACGGCGTAGGCAAACTTCACCTGCAAAGCATTGAAATAGGGGTGCTGCTTGAGCGCCCGGTACCGCTCGCGCTTGTCGCCAGCGAGTTCGGCCCACACCTCGTTGAACAGCCGCTCGCTCTGCTCGCGCGTGAGCGCCGGCGTGTCGCTCTGCAAGCAGTCGAGCACAATCTTCACGTCCATCTCCACCCCGTCGTGGTCGGGGAACTCGACAGTGACGGTGGCAAATTGCAGGCCATAGCGCCACTCCACCTCGCCGCGCACACGACGCACGCGGCACACGTCGCCATTGGCGATGAAATCGAGTTGGTCGTAGTCGGCAGCCCAAAAATAGTTGTTCTTGGCCACCAGCAGCAAGTCGCCGCCCGAGAGCAACTCCTCGCGGTAGAGAATGCGAGCGCGGATGCCGCCATTGAACAGCGAGGCGCGACGGTTGGAACGCGTCACCACGATGGCACCCGTGGTGTCGCCGTGGTCGTAGCAGTCCGATATCTTCTCCATCACATATTCGCTCGAAATCGCCTCGATGTCGGCAAAGTTGTCGAGTTCGAGGTGCGGCGTGGTGAGCACCGGCGTCTCCATGATGCTGCGCAACAGCGTGGCGTTGTGCAAGATGCCGCTGTGCTGTTGTTGACGTGCCACCTCGCGCAACCGCATCTCATAGACCGTGAGGCCGCGCGCCTGCAACACGGCATCGCTGAGCGCGGGACTCTGCAACTGCCCCACCGGCGGCAACTGCGCCACGTCGCCCATGAGCAGCAAGCGGCAACCCTGGCCGTTGTACACATAGTCGATGAGGTCGTCGAGCAGGTGGCCGGAACCAAACACCGACCCCTCGGGACTGCTGTTGGCAATCATCGACGCCTCGTCGACGAGAAACACGGTAGAGGTGTGCTTGTTGTCGGCGAGCGAGAAACGCTCCACGCCATAGCCCTGCTGACGATAGATTTTGCGGTGTATCGTGTAGGCCGGATGTCCGGCATAGTCGCCAAAGATGTGCGCCGCGCGCCCCGTGGGGGCCAGCAGCACACACGCCATGCCATGCAGCGACATGGCCTTGACGATGGCGCCGGTGAGCGACGTCTTGCCCGTGCCGGCATAGCCGCTGAGCAGCATCACCGAGCGCTCGGGAGCATAGAGCAGGAAATGGGCAAAGGCCGCCACAAAGAGCATCTGCTCCTCGTTGGGGTCATAGGGCAGTTGCTCAAGCACTGTGGTGGCGAAGGCCATCACACGCGGGTCGTGAGCGCCCATGGCGGGCAGGCGGTTAGGGGTGTCGAGCGGAAACGGATTGTCCATGGCGGTGGAGATAAAAGCGCATGGCCGCCACCCATTTCACACAGGATTGGCGGCCATGATGGCTGGCGGAGTGACCGAGATTCGAACTCGGGATACGCTTTTGACGTATACACGCTTTCCAGGCGTGCCTCTTCAGCCACTCGAGCATCACTCCATGAGGTTTTTCGCTAAAAGCGTGGCAAAGTTACAACAAATTAGGCGATGGTGCAAACTTTTTGCACCGCTAATTGATGATTATATCCCAATGTAGATGCCGGCGGAGAACGAACGGAACGCTGGGGCATGGTCGGCCTGCAACACATGGCAGGGGCTGTAGCGCACATAGGCGCCAAAGCAACGCCACTTCACGCCGGCCAGCACGTCCACCGTCACTGGCACGGGATGGATGTGGTTGCTGGTGAGCCGCGTGCGCTCGCCGGCAACATCATAAATGGTGAGCGCGCTGGCATGCACGTTGAAGCACACCACGGGTCCCACAAAAATGTCGGTGTGCTTCGCAATGCGCTGATGCAGCAGCACCGGCGCGGTGAGAGAGAACACTTTCACGCGCGAGCGCACTGGCGACATGCCGGCGGCATAGGGCGACAGCGCGAGACCGCCGTCCACGGGCAAGAAATAGGTGTCGCCTTGCAGACGATAGTTGCGCCAGTCGATGCCCACGCCCATCGTGATGCGCTGGCCATGACCGGTGTTATACTTGGCACCCACCACGGTGAGCCACGCCAGTTCCATGCTGCGACCCATGTTCACGTCCATCCCGGCGGGCGCACTCGGCGCGTTCACCCAGCCCACCATCACACCGCCGCTGTAGATGTTCCAACCCACGCTGTCGGTGAGCAAGGGATACCAGTCGACCTGGATGGGGGCATTGTCGTCGTAAGCCTCCTCGCACAAGGCCGCGAAAGCCACGGCACAGAACACTATGATTGCTATTACCTTCTTCATCACCGCAAAGTTAGCAATTTTTCGGCGATGCCGCGTGGTGGTGTGCAAGAAAATGTGTAACTTTGAAGCCGCAACGCTGGGCAAAGTGCCCACAATCGCCAAAAAGAATGACCATCGCACTATGACAACAGCAACGATAGACCAACTGCAAGACGAAATCATCGAGGAATTCAACGGCCTCGACGAGTGGATGGACCGCTACGCCTATATCATCGAACTTGCCGACACGCTTCCTCCGCTCGAGGAGTGCTACAAGACGCCCGACAACCTCATCGCCGGCTGCCAGAGCCGCGTGTGGCTGCACGCCGAGGTCGACGAGCAGGGTCTGCTGCAGTTGCAAGCCGACAGCGACGCGCTCATCGTCAAGGGCATCGTGGCCATGCTGGTGCGTGTGCTCGGCGGCCACACACCGCACGAGGTGCGTCAGGCCAAACTCTACTTCATCGACGAGATTGGGCTGCACACTCACCTCTCGCCCACGCGCAGCAACGGCCTGCTGGCCATGCTCAAGCGCATAGAAGCCTATGCCGTGGCATTTGACACGCAAAACAATGCCTAACGCACACTACCGCTTCATGACAACATCTTTTTAACACAATAATTATGTTCAAGAATCATCCTAAAGGACTATTTCATTATGTTTGAAAATCAACCAAAAGGTTTGTATGCTCTTGCGCTTGCCAACACTGGCGAACGCTTTGGCTACTACACGATGCTGGCGGTGTTTGCCCTGTTCCTGCGCGAGAACTTTGGTCTCGATGCCGACAAGGCAGGCCTCATCTACAGTTCGTTCTTAATGGTGGTCTACTTCCTGCCGCTGTTTGGCGGCATGCTCGCCGACAAGTTTGGCTATGGCAAGATGGTGACCACGGGTATCCTCATCATGTTTGTGGGTTATCTGGCCCTTGCCATTCCCGCGGGCGCCGGCGTGAGCGGCTATGCCCTCATGTTCCTCGCCTTAGGTCTGGTGAGCTTGGGAACAGGCTTGTTCAAGGGCAACCTGCAGGTGATGGTGGGTAATCTCTACGACGACCCCGCCATCGCCGACAAGCGCGACTCGGCTTTCTCGCTGTTCTACATGGCCATCAACATTGGTGCGCTGTTTGCTCCCACGGCAGCCGTGAAAATCATGGAATACGCCCAGAAAAACCTGGGCGTGAGCGTGGCCGACAGTTACCACTTCGCCTTTGGCGTGGCCTGCGCTTCGCTGGTGCTCTCCATCCTCATTTACTATGGTTTCCGCTCCACCTTCCGCCACACCGAGGGCGGCAAGACGGCTGCCGCTAAGGCTGCCGCCGCGGGCGAGGAGAAACTCTCCAAGCAAGACGAGACCGAGCGCATCGTGGCACTCTGCCTGGTGTTTGCCGTGGTCATCTTCTTCTGGATGGCATTCCACCAGAATGGTCTCACGCTCACATTCTTTGCCAACGAGTTCACCGAGAAGACCTCGTCGGGCATTCAAAGCATGGCCTTCGACGTGACCAACCTGGTGATGATTATCATCATCGTGTATGCGCTGTTTGCCATCTTCCAGAGCAAGACGGCAAAGGCCAAGGGCATTGCCACGGCCATCGTGGCCGTCTGTGCCGCCGGACTGGCTTACAAATACTCGCAACTGAGCGGCAGCATCGACGTGGCTGCTCCCATCTTCCAGCAATTCAACCCCTGCTATGTGGTGGGTCTCACCCCGGTGTCGATTGCGCTGTTCGGCTGGCTGGCCAGCAAGGGTAAAGAGCCCAGCGCACCGCGCAAGATTGCCTATGGTATGCTTGTGGCTGCCGCAGCCTATCTCATCATGGCTGTGGGTTCCATGGGCCTGCTCACGCCTAACGAGCAAGCCGCCGCTGGCGACGGCGCAAAATTTGTGTCGGCCAACTGGCTCATCGTCACCTATCTCGTGCTCACCTTTGCCGAGTTGCTGCTCTCGCCCATGGGCATCTCCTTCGTCTCGAAGGTGGCACCGCCACGCTACAAGGGCATGATGATGGGTGGCTGGTTTGTGGCCACCGCCATCGGCAACTTCCTCGTCGCTGTGGGAGGACTCCTTTGGGGCAACATCCCCTTGTGGATTGTGTGGAGCGTCTTCATCGGCCTCTGCCTCCTCTCGGCAATGTTCATGTTTGTGATGATGAAGCGACTGGAGAAGGTGGCTTAAACTCATTGCAACACAGCATTTTATCACACAGCGCCTCGCGAGTTGTGACACTCGCGAGGCGCTGTCGCTTTTTGCCACCCAAGCGGGTACGATTGTGAATATAAACCACAATAAATGGTTAATGCCACATTATTTTTGTAATTTTGCAGCATGAATGGAGACAAAGTTTTGCAAGCCATGTTAAGTTTCGACACGGAGGAGTTTGACTTGCCCCGTGAGCATGGCGCTGAAATCACGCTGGAACGAGCCGTGGAGGTGTCGGCAGCGGGAATGGCTCGCATTCTTGACGTGCTGCAGCACCATGGTGCGAAGGCCACATTCTTTTGCACCGTGAATTTTGCCGAGCACGCCCCACATATCATGCGCCGCATCATCGACGAAGGGCACGAAGTGGCGAGCCATGGCATCGACCACTGGCAACCCGAGGCTGCTCATGTGGCCGAGTCGAAACGGCGCCTCGAAGAACTGTGCGGCACCACGGTGAACGGCTATCGGCAACCACGCATGATGCCGGTAGCGCACGACGAGGTGGCACGCGCGGGCTACACCTATAACTCGTCGCTGCACCCCACCTTCATCATTGGTCGCTATATGCATCTCAACGTGCCACGCACGCCATTTCAACAGCACGGCGTGCTGCAAATCCCGGTATCGGTGAGTCCCTGGCTACGCCTGCCGGTGTTCTGGCTGGCGTGCCATCACTATCCGCAGTGGCTCTACAGGTGGCTGTGCCGGTGGACGTTGCGTCACGACGGCCAGTTTATCATCTACTTCCACCCGTGGGAGTTTGTCAATCTGGGCGAGCATCCTGAGTGGCGCGTGCCTTGGCTCATCAGGCGCAACAGCGGCGAAGCCATGGTGAACCGTCTCAACCGCCTCGTTGAGACCCTCAAGGGCGAGGGCGCAACATTTGTCACCTTCTCACAATTTGTAGCACAACAATGATTCCCATCACATCCATATCACTCGGCGCCAAAGACCGGTTGCGCACGCACCCCACCGCATGCACCATCGCCGTGGGGCTCATCGTGGCCATTGTGGCCACCGCCATCGAGACATTTCGTCTGAGATATGCCAATTATCTGGTTTACAGCGACTCCACGCTACTCTTTTGGCAAGGCATAAGCCCCTACACCCCAGATTTTGTCGCCGACCATGGTCGCTATTTCCTCTACACGCCAGTCTTTTCGGTGCTTTATTGGCCCATTGCCATATTGCCGAAGTGGCTGGGGCCGTTTGTGTGGAATCTGACCAACTTCTCGCTCTTCACGCTATCGGTGTTCACACTGCCGAGTCGCTACGATGCCCACAAACTGAAAATCTACCTCTTCCTGCTGTTGGTGCTGGAACAGAGCGTGTTCCCGTTCCAGTTCAACATCGTGGTGGCTTATTGCTTCTTGTTTGCCTACAACTTGCTCGAACGCGGCCATGGCATGTGGGCCGTGTTGCTCATCATGCTCTCGGCCACCACTAAGGTCTATGGTGTGGTGCAACTGCTCATGCTGTTCTGCTACCGCCACACTTTCAAGCACCTGTGCTGGGCAGCGGTGTGCGGCGTGTTGTTTCTCCTGTTGCCAGCCATCAAGGTGGGATTTGGCGGACTCGCCGGTTGCTACCTCGACTGGTGGAACATGCTCGCGATACACCAGAGCGCTGACACCTATGCCTCGCTCCTCTATGCCTGGCCACTGAACAAGGTGCTGGACCATTACCGCGTTGTGCAACTGGTGACGCTGGCCTTCGTGCTGGGGGTGTTTTTCGTGCAGCATCGCCGTTGGAGCGAATTTGAGTTCCGCGCCACGGCATTGGGCGTGCTCATGGGGTGGATTATCGTGCTGGGCGACTCGTCGGAAATTCACACCTACCTCATCGCGCTTTCGGGCTACATGCTGTGGTACTGGCTGCGCGACCATCACAGCACCTTCGACAAGGTGCTACTGTGGGCCTTGGTGGTGTTCTTCGGCATCATGCCGGTAGATTTGTTCGTGCCGGCTCGTGTGAACAAATTGGTTAATGGCACCTTCTTCATCGCCATTTATCTCTATGCCATCGTGTGGTGCCAAATGTGCTGGTCGCTCATGCGTCGGCGTCAACTGTCGGCCTGCTCGTAGTAGTAGGAATAGTCAATCCCCTTCATAAAAGTCTCGCGGTCGTTCACCTTGTCGGTGAGCGCGCCTTGCAAGAGCCCGTGCAGCATGGCCGGACGTGTGGCGCTCAGCACCATGGCCGTGAGGTAGTCGTGCTTGGCAATCTGGCTCCAGTCCACGCAGTGGCCCACACGGGCTTTCAGCAGCAAGTCGAGCCATAGCCGTGTGCTGCGTCCATTGCCTTCCATGAAAGGATGCGCCACGTTCATCTCCACATATTTTGCCACAATCTGGTCGAAGGTATCGTCGGGCATGCGGTCGATGTCGCACAGCGACTGACGCAGATATTGCGCACGACAGAAGGTGAAACCGCCCTTCGAGATGGTGACCGTGCGTATTTGCCCGGCAAAGTCATAAAGGCCGCCAAACAAGTAGGCGTGAATCTGTTGCAACCCACGCGTGGTGCCGATTTCCACACTGTCCAATAATCCACTCTCCCACAAGGCATAAGCCTTCTCGCGGCTCTTGCCGTCGATGCTCTCGCTGTCGCTGGCAAACCAGTGGACAAAGCGGGTGGCATTGCTATTGGGGATATTCTGGGCCAGCAGCATCACCCCGGCATAGTCAAGCACGTCGGTCATGCGGCGCTTTCCATCGGGAGCGAGAAGTTTCAACTGGTTAGTGACACTAACCACTTCGCTGCCCTGCTTGCGCAGTTTCGTCTTGAGATATTTCCAGTAATTGCGGGTGCGGGCGTAGTCGTCTTGCTCGTTGATGGCTCCCACGATGTCGAGCACCGAGAACCACCACTTGTTCAACTCATTGTCCCACACCGCCCGCACCTCGCGGTCGTTGTAGAAGCGAATTGATATTTTGCGCCAACCTTCCATCTCCTTCAGCCACGCACTATTGTCACAGCCATCCCGCCGAGCGGTACCAGGCGATGGCGGCACGCACCCCGGCGCGCAGGTCAAATTGGGTCTCGAAAGCGAAGTCGCGCCGAGCAGCAGCGGTGTCGCACTGCCAATTGCGCTGGGCCAGCAACTTATACTTGTCGCCATTGAGCGTGGTGGGTTTCATGCGCCAGCGGCCCCATCGCTCGGCAATGGCACAGACGATGCGCACCACCCACAACGGGCAGACGATGGGAATGACCCATTTCTTGCCCAATTCCTGAGCCACGATGGTGCGGAACTCGCGCTGCGTGTAGGCACGCGCCTCGCTCATGTAGTAGGCCTTGCGCAATGGGCCACGCTCCAGCGCATCCATCACGCCGCGCGCCAGGTCCTCGACATAGATGAAGGTGAGCATTTGCTTCTTGAAACCCACGCTGAAGTCGAAACCACACTTGATGCTCTTCATCATCATGTAGTAGTCGCGCTCGTGAGGGCCATAGACGCCCGTGCAGCGGAAGATGGTGTAAGGAAAATCGGTGAGCGTCTGCAAGTAGGTCTCGGCCTTGAGTTTCGACACGCCATAGCGCGTGTTGGGCTGCGGCACGTCATCGGCAGCAAAGGGGGTATAGTTTTCCTCGTCGCCCGGTCCCATCACGCTCAGGCTGCTCATGAGCAAGAACACCCGCGGCACGGCATCGAGGTCGGTGAGCACATCCACCAGCAGCCGCATATAGCCGTGGTTGATGCGGTCGAAGTCGCTATAATTGGTCGCCTTGGTGGCACCCAGGTTGTGTACCACATAGTCCCAGGGTCCATGCTCGTCGAGATGCGCCTTGATGGCGGCAGTGAGGGTTTCCTCGCTGGTGAAATCCAACTCGATGAAGTTGATGCGCTCGTCGGTGAGAAACTCGCGGTTGGTCGAGCGACGCACCGCCGCCCACGTCTCGTGGCCGCGCTTGAGCGCCTCGGCCACCAAATACCCGCCTATGAATCCACCGGCGCCAGTGATGAGAACCTTTGCCATCACTCTATCTTGAGCAGTTGTTTCACCTTAGCGACAATCGTCTCGGGAGCGATGTCGGTCATGCAGTGATAGTCGCCAAAGCGGCACTTGTTCTCGCCGAAGACCGAGCAAGGACGGCACGGCAAGTCGAGTTGCACCACGTTGTCGTGCTTCTGGCGATAGCCCATGAAGCCGCAATAGGGGTGCGTGGCTCCCCACACACTCACCACTGGCAATCCCACCAGGCTCGCCAAGTGCATGTTTGCCGAGTCCATGCTCAGCATCACCTCGCATTGGCTCATCAGCACAAACTCGTCGAGGAAGGCGTGCTTGACCTCGGCCAGCGAGGTCACATTGAAGTATCGCTTTGCCAATGGCCTGAGCGCCAACTTCTCGGCCTTTCCACCGCCAAAGAGGAAGAGCCTGGCGCCTTCTATTGCCGCCAACAGCCCTATCACCTCGTTCATCTGCTCAATAGGGTATTGTTTGCCCTTATGCGCGGCAAAGGGTGCCACAGCAATCCAGCGCTCGCCTGGGCTCTTCGCCGGAACGATGGCGCTGGTGGGCATGGTCTTGCCATGATACAGCCCCTCGAAAGTATTCTCGGGAACCGTCAAGCCCAGTTCCTGGAACACCTTGCGATAGCGGTCGATGGTGGTGGTGAGTTGCTCATGGATTTTGCCCGAGATGAGGGCGCGTTTTTTCTTGCGTCCCTTGTCGATGCGCGCCACGCGACGGTGGTGAAGTTTCATCCACATGTCCACCACCCACTAGCGTATCACGCTGTGCAAGTCGGCGACGGCATCCACATGGAAATGCTTGTCGACCTTCTTGGCTAATTTCCACATTCCTCGCAGGCCTTTGTAGCGGCCTTTCACGTCCACGTCGACGACGGTGAGGTTGGCAGGCGCATCGACCATCATGGTTGCCGGCCAGGTCATCGTGGCGAACACAAACTCCACATCGGGGTTGGCGCGGCACACTTCATAGACCACTGGAATGGTCAGGGCCACGTCGCCCAGCGCCGAAAAGCGCATCACGAGCACGCGACGGGGACGTTCTTGTTGTTTATCACTTGCCATAAAGCACGGGATTTGTAGCGGGGTCGTTATACATTTTCATCTGGCGATACACCTTCATGAACTTTCGTCCGGCACAGATGTCATCGAGCAACTGGTCGATGGCGACAGTGAGGTCGCTACGCTGCTCCAGCAGCACGGCGAGTTTGCCACGGCAGGTGGCCAAATGTTCCTCGCTGGCATCGGTGCGCTCGGTCTGCTCGCGCATGTGCCATATCTTGAGCGCAAGAATCGACAGGCGGTCGATGGCCCAAGCAGGGCTCTCGGTGTTGATGGTTGCCGTGGGGCTCACCTGCACCGAGGCAAACTGCTCGCGGAAGTGGGAGTCGATGTCCTCCACGCAGTCGGTGCGGTCCTGGTTGCTGCGGTCGATGCGACGTTTCAGTGCCAGGGCGGCCACAGGGTCGATACCAGGATCTCTGATGATATCCTCAAGATGCCACTGCACGGCATCAATCCAGCACTTGTGCATCAACGTGCACTCGATGGTGCCGGCTGCATACTCGTTGTGCAACGGAGCATCGATGTCGTCGCTCTCGTGATAGAGCGCCACCGTGCGGTCAAAAATATCATTACATTTCTCGGCAAAACCCTTCATTGTAGTCATCGTTTTATCAGTTTTCATCATTTCTCACACAAAGGTAGTAAAAAATTGGGGGATTAAACTTTTTTGAAGTAATTTTGTCTCATGAAATAAAAAAACAGTTGTTATTTCAACTAGTATTAACTTCAAAACACCTACGGCTATGAAACGATTACTCTACACCGCAACACTGCTCCTGATGAGCATCGCGTTCAGCGGCTGCGACGAACTTTTCGCCTACGAGGATCTGCTGGGAAAATGGGCTGCTGACTTCTATTACGACGGCTACAACTATCGCCCGCTCGATGGCCAAGAAGTGGACTGGTTCACCTTCTACCGCGACCACACGGGGCGTTACGAGTACTACGACCGCGGCCGTCTCTATTATAGCGATTTCGATTGGGAGGTGCGCAGTGGGCATCAACTGGAGATTTCCTTCCGCGATCGTGGCGGCCGCACCTATGAGCGCTACTACTACGACTGGGATGCCCGCCGAAACCTGATGCTGAGCGAGACTTCCAACTTCTCGCGCTACACGGCCTATCGTCTCTATTGACCGACGAGCACGCGCGCGGCATTGTCCGCCACCAGCGTCATCACATCATCGTGGCTCATGCCTAAGGCGTGGGCCACTTCTTTTGCCACTTGCTGGATGGTTATCGGGGCATCGTCGGTCTCGATGAACAGGCGGTCGCGCGGCGTGGCGAGCAAGGCTTGGGGGTTGAAGTGCTGACCATAACTCAGGCAAAAACCAGCCTTGAGCAGCATGGCGGCCACCTGTGCATTGCCGCGCATGCCATGCACTATCACGTCGAGGTGCCGGCCTGCCATGGCACGGCGCAAGGTGTCGATGAGCGGCTGTGCGGTGCGCACCATGTGCACCACCAGCGGTTTTTGCACGTTTATGGCCACGCGCACATGATGCTCGAGCCAGCGCCGCTGCACCTCGAGCGACGGGCCGCGCAGGCCATCGAGGCCGGTCTCGCCTATGGCCACCACCTGCGGGTGGGTCGCCACTTGCTCGAGCAGCGACAACTGGACCGGCGTGGCGTCATCGAGCCACCACGGATGCAGCCCCACGGCATAGTACAACCCAGGTTGTGGAGCAAATTGCTGCGGCGACACCGCAATCACGGCGTGAGCGGCGTCAAGATGATGCGTGTGGATGTCGGTGATGGTCATGGCACAGGGTCGTAGCCGCTACCGCCCCAGGGATTGCAGCGCAAAATGCGCTTGATGGCTAGCCAAGTGCCGCGAAACGGGCCGTGCTTGCGGATGGCCTGAATGGCATAGTTGCTACAGGTGGGCGTGAAACGGCACACCGGTGGAAACAACGGAGAGATGAACCGCTGATAGCCCCTGATGGGCAGGATGAGCAGCCACGCAAGGGCGCGCAACACACTATTAACGAGGCTCTTAAACACAACTATTCGCTTGACGAGCAATGCGTTGCAACAATTCCGCCATTTTCTTCTCCAGCAACTCATAGGGGGCCTTGCGGTTGGCAAGGAAGACAAAAGCCACATCCACTCTGCAACCGCAATTCTCGATGGGAGCCAGCAGGAGGTCGTTGCGCCGCAGACGATAGGCCTCGCGCACGCGGCGGCGCAGCAGCACGCGGTCCACGGCGTGGCGCATCTTCTTCTTGGGGATGGTGATGAGCATGCGGCACAAGGGCGCACCCTCTTCGCTGGGCATCAAGCGATAAACAGCCCGCAAAGGGTAAGCGATGGCCGAATGACCATCGCTAAACAATGCGTTGACAGCCGTGCGCGAGCACAACTTCTCGGCTTTTGTGAGTCGCAAAGGATGGATATTCACCATCATTGTGGTGCCTCTTCTTCGCTGTCGGTGGCAGGCTGATGAGCCTTGAGGTAGCGGTCGATGGCGGCTGCCATCGAGGGTGCTGCGGCATCCACAGTGACGTCGAGCGAGAGTCCCGCCTCGTGCACAGCCTCGATGGTGGGCACACCCATGGCACCAATCACGATGCCGCGCTCCTTGTAGTCGGGGAAGTTGGTCACCAGCGAGTGCACGCCAGCAGGACTAAAGAAGATGAGCATGTCGTAGTCGAACGGCTCCTCGGGCGAGAAGTCATTGCTCACCGTGCGATACATGGGGGCCTTGACATAGGTCACTCCCGCCGCGTCGAGCACATCGGCAGCCACGCTGCCATTGCCCTCGCTCACTGGCATGAGGTAGATCTCCTTGTTGTGCTTGAGGATGAGCGGCACCAGTTCCTCGATGCGACCCGTCTCGCTGAAGAAAATCTTGCGCTTACGGTAGATGATGTACTTTTGCAGATAATTGGCAATCGCCTCGCTCGTGCAAAAATACTTGAGCGTGTCGGGAACAGTGTGGCGCGTCTCACGGCACAGACGGAAGAAATGGTCCACAGCGGTGCGGGCTGTAAAGATAATGGCGCTGTAGTCGCCAATCACGATTTTTGTGTGGCGAAACTCACGCGACGTGAAGCCCTCAACCTTAATAAACGGCCGAAAAACCAACTCAACACCATACTTCTCAGCAAGGTCGTAATAGGGTGATTTCTCAGAACTTGGCTTTGGTTGTGATACCAAAATCTTTTTAACTCTTTCGTTCAAAGCTTTACAGTTTTGATGTTTCATTTAGTACAAAACATTCCTACACAAATAAATAGTACCAGCCCCTAACATGACCAACGGTACTATTTCAAGGCTGCAAAGGTACAAAATAAAATAGACAA
>CACWKM010000025.1 GCA_902761475.1 uncultured Bacteroidales bacterium | reverse complement strand
GGTTGAAAAATCTGATGCAAAATTAGTGCAAGTTGAGTGCAGAACAAAATGAAATACGAAGTTTTTCATTTTTTATGCCGAAACGCCGCCTAATTTCGCCGCTTTAGCGGCAACATTAGTGCAAGCCGAACACAAAACCAAATTTATTTGAGTTTTGTTGAGGCGCCGCCTAATTTCGCGACCAAAGGGAGCAACATTAGTGCAAGCCGAACACAAAACCAAATTTATTTGGGTTTTGCCGAAACACCGCCTAATTTCGCGACCAACGGGAGCAACATTAGAGACAGGATTCAGGGTGATGTCCTTTTGCTCGACGCAGATGCCGCGGTATTCGCCTACGAGTATGACACCAACAATGCCAGTGGGATCCCTCAGAGATTGTTACTGCCATTGACGACGTGCAGACCGACGCAGCACCTGTGAGCGTGCGCTATCTCAATGCTGCCGGCATGAGCGCTAATGAACCGTGGCAGGGCGTGAACATCGTGGTCACCACGCTCTCCGACGGCAGCCAGACGGTCACCAAGGTGATGAAGTAATTACCGAATTTCCCCATTTGAGCGGGGAATGACAAGAACAACAGAGGGGGACGCGCCACCACCGGCACGTCCCCTTTTCGTGATAAAGGGTTGGGGCGTAGAGGGGCTGCGCCATAATTTCACCGCTTTAACGACGGCAACGACTGTAATAGTTTTTGATTAACCCGTTTCAGTAGTTTTTCGACCGAAGAATGTTTTTTTTCCTACTATTTGGGGCGATTTGGTTTAAAAATAGTAATTTTGCGGTCAAAAAATGAGGTGCATTGTTAGAACTTCTATGATGCATTATCGTTTTAGCGTTAATTAATCATGATGCGTTTGGTCTATCTAACGCCAAACGACAGATAGCCAGCAATGCCCCACGCATCTCACACCAATGAATCAATAACAAAACCCTCCATTTCTCGGGCATTAAAATGGAAACCAACTTTAATTAACTATGGAACAACAACTATCGAACCGAACAAAGACACCAGTTCTGGCCATGTTGATGCTATTGTTGTGGCTTGCCGTACCCGCACGCGCCCAGGTCGCCATCAACGAGACCAACTTCCCCGACCCCAACTTCCGCGCCTGGGTTCAAGCCAGATTCAACGACGCCAACAATCCGGGCTACCTCAACGAAGCAACTGCATCCAAATTTAGGTATCTTTCTATGTCAGACATGGCAAATGGCGAAAACATCACAAACCTGAAAGGAATTGAGTATTTCACAGGATTATGGGCAATTTATTGGAATAATGGACAGTTGACTTCGCTTGACGTGAGCAACTGCACCGAATTGGAAACTTTGAAATGCGACGGCAACCAGTTGACTGAACTTAACGTGACCAACAACACTGCGTTGACAGAATTGTGGTGCGAAGGCAACCAGTTGACTTCGCTTGACGTGAGCAACTGCACCGAATTGGAAAAATTGAAATGCTCCGTGAACCAGTTGACTGAACTTGACGTGACCAACAACACAGCGTTGATATGGCTGGAGTGTTACAAGAACCAGTTGACTGAACTTGACGTGACCAAAAACACTGCGTTGAAAACTTTGGATTGCTGCCTGAACCAGTTGACCGAACTTGATGTAACCAAAAACACCGCGTTGACAGGACTGGAATGTAAAAAGAACCAGTTGACTGAACTTGACGTGACCAAAAACACTGCGTTGAAAGGTTTGGGCTGCGGCGGCAACCAGTTGACTGAACTTGACGTGACCAATAACACCGCGTTGGAATCACTTAGTTGTTGGACCAACCAGTTGACTGAACTTGACGTGACCAACAACACCAAATTGGATTGGTTGCTTATTTATCAGAACCAGTTGACTGAACTTTACGTGACCAACAACACCGCGTTGGAAAATCTTAGTTGTTTCGAAAACAAGTTGAGTGAACTTGATGTGACGCACAACACCAAACTCACCTGGCTCGCCTGTTATAATAATCAAATAACAACGCTCGACTTGTCGCAGAACCCGTCGATTACAAATTTGTCATGTCAAGGAAACAAACTGACGTCCCTTGATTTGAGCAATTTGAGCACTCTTTCTTACTGCAACATCTCTGGTCAAACAGTGGCTATCGGCCCGGTGAATATGATTGGTGATGGTGGTAAAAACTATTTTTACGTGAGCCTTGAGGAGAGCATCGAGGGACAACCATCGTTTATCGACATGGTCCACATCCTCGAAGGCACAACGAGTGAGACCTTTGTGCCGTTCGACCTGAGCCGCGTCTCATGGACCAGCGGGTGCGAAGTGTTCCACGGCACGAAGCAGGGTGCCCCCAGAAGGGCTGCTATCTCCGATGGATTGCGACCGGACGTCATTCAGGGCGACGTGCTCCTGCTCGACCCATTTTACAAGAAATTTCGCTACCAGTATGACACCAACAATGCCAGTGGGATCCCTCAGAGATTGTTACTGCCATTGACGACGTGCAGACCGACGCAGCACCTGTGAGCGTGCGCTATCTCAATGCTGCCGGCATGAGCGCTAACGAGCCCTGGCAAGGCGTCAACATCGTCGTCACCACAATGAGCGACGGCAGCCAGACGGTCACCAAGGTGATGAAGTAATTACCGAAACTCTCCCCCAGCGGGGAATACAGCCATCGCACCCTCTGGGTGCCATTTGAGTAATCCCCAGTGAAAGCGAGCAGGTCGCTTTTGCTGGGGATTACTGCATCTGCCATGTTTGGCCCGCCCTTGAGGTGATTTTTCCTTGCAGGGTCTTGACTTGCAAGGAAAAATTTGTAAATTTGCAGCATGATTAGCAACAACCCATTATGATTCATTTTGATTGTCACTAATCGCCCAAAACACAAAAAACTTTTAATTATCAACAATTTAAAAAATCACAAACAAATGAAAAATCAAGAAAAACCGCTATCGAAAGTAGAGCAGATGATGCGGCAAATCGAGAAAATCTTTACCGACAACGGCTTGAAAATCCGTTATGGCACCCCCCAAACAGGCACTTTCGAAGTCACGTTCCGCAAACCCAAGTAAATTGCTCTGAAAAGGCGGCATGCTGCGTGTAGCGACCCGCTTGTGATGACCACCGAGCAGGCGCCACGACAACCTCACTGCAACTTCGACCTGACAAATAAGTTTGGCAGTGTGGGAAGAATGTTGTATCTTTGCACGAAATTTTAAGAAAGTGTATTAACCACGGTGGAGAAATTTGGCTGCTTGCAACCACTTAAAAAAATGCTAAAACTGCGATTACCCTCAATAATTGTGGCCAATTAGCGTTTTCAATTCACCGACAAAACGAATTGAAACGATGAACTATTTATTCACGTCGGAGAGTGTGTCCGAAGGACATCCCGACAAGGTGGCGGACCAGATTAGCGACGCCATCTTAGACCAATTTCTCGCCTACGACCCCCAGTCAAAGGTGGCGTGCGAGACGCTGGTCACCACTGGCCAGGTGGTGATAGCCGGCGAGGTGAAGAGCGAGACCTATGTGGACCTTCAAGAAACGGCCCGCGAGGTCATCAACGAGATAGGTTACAACCGTTCGGAACTGCGTTTCGACGGCTCGTCGTGCGGCGTGCTCAACGCGCTGCACGAGCAGAGCAGCGACATCAACCGCGGCGTGGAGCGCGCCACGGCACAGGAGCAGGGCGCCGGCGACCAGGGCATGATGTTCGGCTATGCCTGCAACGAGACGCCCTCCTACATGCCACTCACCATTGACCTGGCGCACATGATTTTGCGCGAACTCAAAGAGGTGCGCACCACCTCACAACTCATGCCCTACCTGCGTCCCGACGCCAAGAGCCAGGTCACGGTGGAGTATGACGGCGAGACCCGCCGCCCGGTGCGCGTGCACACCATCGTGGTGAGCACACAGCACGACGAGTGGATTGCTCCCGCCGACCACAGCCGCGAGGCACAGGAAGCCGCCGACGCCGCCATGCTCAAGCGCATCAACGACGACGTGCGCAACATCTTGGTGCCGCGCGTCATCTACAAACTGCCCGAGGAGGTGCAGGCGCTCTTCGACGACAAACTCATCCTGCACGTGAATCCCACGGGCAAATTTGTGATTGGCGGGCCTCATGGCGACACGGGCCTCACGGGGCGCAAAATCATTGTCGACACCTACGGTGGCCGTGGCGCACACGGCGGAGGCGCCTTCAGCGGCAAGGACCCCAGCAAGGTGGACCGCAGCGCAGCCTATGCCGCGCGACACATCGCCAAGAACGTGGTGGCGGCAGGCATTGCCGACGAGGTGCTCGTGCAGGTGGCCTATGCCATCGGAGTGGCAAAACCGGTGAGTTTCTACGTGAACACTTTCGGCACGAGCCATGTGCACCAAAACGATGCCGAGATAGCACAAATTCTTGAGCAACTCTTCGACATGAGCCCCCATGCCATCGAGGAGCGCCTGAAACTGCGCGCACCCATCTATCGCGAGACGGCGGCCTATGGCCACATGGGACGCGAGCCCAAGGTGGTGTCGAAGCACTTCAAGTCGTCCTACGAGGGCGAGCGGTTCGTGCGCGTGGAGTTGTTCACCTGGGAAAAACTCGACTATGTGGACATTCTGCGGGGTGCTTTTGGCATAGGCTAAACGATGAACTGAGACGATGACGATGCTGCGAATGATATGGGGATGGATTGCGGGATGCTGGCGCCGCTTTGCGCGCTGGCACCGCAGCCTGCGCCATGGGCGGCCCTGGTGGGTGCGCATGGGCGTGTGGGCAGTGACCGCCGTGGTGGGCTTCGTGCTATACCTCGTGGCGGTGAACATTAACTTCCTGTGGCTCTTTGGCAAGTCGCCCACCATCCACAGCATCATGCACCCCAAGACCAACGCGGCAAGCATCATCTACAGTGCCGACGGCAAGGAGATAGGCAAATTCTTCGACGAGAACCGCACACCGGTGCCCTACGACAGCATCAACCCCGAGTTCTTCACCGTGCTCATCGACACCGAGGACGAACGCTTCTACCGCCATCACGGCATCGACTATGGCGGTGTGCTGGCAGCCTTCAAGGACATGGTGGTGCACGGCCGGCCGCGAGGCGCCTCCACCATCACGCAGCAACTGGTGAAGAACATGTTCCGCACCCGCAGCGACTACTCCACAGGGCTTTTGGGTTACATCCCGGGGGTGAAAATGCTCATCATGAAGAGCAAGGAGTGGGTGCTGGCCACCGAAATCGAAATCTTCTACAGCAAACGCGAAATCCTGGAGATGTATGCCAACACGGTGGAGTTTGGCAGCAATGCCTACGGCATCAAGACAGCGGCGCGCACCTACTTCGACGCCACTCCGGCACAACTCAAGTTGCAGGAGAGCGCAGTCCTCGTGGGGCTGCTCAAGGCCACCACGGCCTACAATCCGCGGTTGAACCCCAAGAACGCACTGAGCCGACGCAATGTGGTGCTGAGCAACATGGTGTCGTGCGGACACCTGAGCCAGGCAGCGCGCGACTCGGTGGCAGCACTGCCCATCGAACTGCACTACTCGGTGGAGTCGCCACTCGACGGCGAAGCACTCTACTTCCGCCAGGCGGTGGCACGCGAACTCGAGGGGTGGTGCCAACGGGAACACCGCGACCTCAACACCGACGGGCTGCGCATCTACACCACCCTCGACACGCGCATGCAACGATATGCCGAGCAAGCCGTGAGGGAGAAAATGCGCATCGTGCAACAAAACTTCGACCAGCACTGGGGCGACGAGGACTGCTGGCTCAACGACGACGGGCAACCCATCGCCAACTTCCTCGAGGAGAAGGCGCAAAACACCGAGGCCTACCGCCGACTGGTGGCACGCTATCCCAGCGACCTGGACTCGGTGACCTACTACATGAACCAGCCCCACCGCGTGCACCTGTTCAGTTACGACACCGACACGCTCTACCGCGAAATGAGTTCGATGGACTCGCTGCGTTACATGCTCCACTTCATGCACGCCGGCTTCATCGCCATGGAGCCCACCACGGGGCACATCAAGGCCTGGGTGGGCGATGTGGACTTCGACACATGGAAGTATGACAAAGTGCAGGCCATGCACCAGCCTGGCAGCACGTTCAAACTCTTTGTCTATGCCACCGCGATGGAGCACGGCCTCACTCCCTGCTCGCAGCGCCTCGACGACTACATCGACACGCTCGTTTTCAACGAGCATCGTCGCGCCATGGAGCACTGGCGACCCACGAACTCCAACGGCCGTTTCACGGGCACCAACATGACCCTGCGTCAGGCGTTTGCGCAAAGCGTGAACAGCGTGGCCGTGCGCCTCATCACCGAGTTGGGCGTGGCACAAGTGGCGCAGACGGCGCGCGAGATGGGCATTCGCAGTCCGCTCGACGAGAAACCGGCACTGGCGTTGGGAGCCAGCGACGTGAATCTGGTGGAACTGGTCAACGGATATTGCACGGTGGCCGCTATGGGCCAGCAGCATGAACCCGTGCTGGTGACACGCATCGAGGACGCCGAGGGCCATGTGCTCTACACCGCCGAGACGCCCCCGCCGCTACAGGCGCTGAGCGCACGCAGCGCGGTGCTCATGCAACGCCTGCTCATGGCAGGACGCACCGATGCCGGAGGCACCTCGATGGCGCTCAACGGCTACATCACTCCGCCGCTCTACGACACCGACTTCGGCGGCAAGACGGGCACCAGCAACCGTCACGCCGACGCCTGGTTTGTCGCCGTGAGTCCGCAATTGGTGTGCGGCGCATGGGTGGGAGGCGAATACCGCCAAATCCACTTCCGCACGGGCGCTTTGGGGCAAGGCAGCCGCACGGCGCTCCCCATTTGCGGCGCATTCCTGCAACGTGTGTTCAGCGACAAGGCGTTTAAGCGCTATCATGGCCGTTTCCCGTCGCCGTCGCGATGGCTACAACCCAGCGACTACGACGACTGCTACGCCGAGCCCGACACTACCGACCTGGAGGCCGATTCACTGCTGCTCGACTCGCTTGGCAACCCCATCACCCCCACCCAACCCGACTCGTTATCGGTGGGCGAGGAATAAAACAATGAAACGCCCCGCGACATGGCTGTGCGAGCCTGTCGCGGGGCAAATTGTCAATGGTGAGGTCGAGGGGAGGGACATTTATTGCACCTCGATGCGCATGTGGGCCTTGGGGTAGCGGAGCACCAGGCACGACGCCTCGCTCATCACCAGCGCGTCGGTGTTGCGCATACCGCTCGCCTTGAGGTTGAGCGCCTCGGTGCTGAACGGGATGTGGCTATACTTCTGCAGGTATTCCGGGTCGATGATGAGGCCGTACTTCTCCATGCCGCACTCGTCGAAGATTTCGCTCAGCAGCACATAGAGGGTGCCAAACTTGGTGTGCAACTCGCTGAAGTCGATGCCCCACTTCGACACGCGCTCGCGGGCGGTAATCACGCGGGTGTAGTCGAGGGTGCTGAGCAACCCGATGAGTTTGCTGCCGCCAATGAGAATCTTGCGCTTGCTGCCGGCATTGCCAGTGAAGGCTTGCCGCATCATCTCCACCACTTGCGCAGGGGTGAGCGTAGTGCCGTCATACTTGAACACCTTGCCGGCCTGATGCCAAATGCCGCCGGTGAGCAAGATGTACTCCTTCTTGGTCTGGTCCCAGAGTTTGCCCTTCACGCCGAAGAGGAACGACTTCTCCATGCCCAGGCGCATGTCGTAGATGGCGGCCTCTTCCTGGTCGCTCATCGTCCAGCCCACCTCCTTGTTGGCAAGGCGTTGCAGCGTGCTCTGTTCCACCTGCATCTTGAAGATTTGGCAGTGCTGGGTGGACTTGGTGGGCAGGGCCTCAAACTGCGGCGACATGACATCGAGTTCGCTCGCGGCACGTCCCATGCGCATGAACGTAGTGCCAGCGTCAATCGAGGGCACGCAGCCTTCCACATTGCCCACTTTCTTGCCGTTGACGGCCATCACGGTGAGGCCATTGGCGTCGCGGTCCACGACATAGAGCACCAGTTCGTCCTTGCTTAGCACCGTGCCGCCCGGCTCAAAGCCACGCACACCCTGCACCAGGATGGTGTCGCTCTTGTCGAAAATCTCGTTGTTGTCGGTTTGAATCACCGCCGTGGGCGTGTCGGTGCCCGATTGCTGGGCACCACCCTCGTCGTAGTCGTCGGTGGTGACAGCCGTGGTGGGCTTGGTGTCCACGTTGTAGTAGTCCACAATCATGGAGCCGGCACGCTTGGAGCCGGCATAGCGCGAAATCTGGTCGAGGGGAGTAGCCATGGGGCGGATTTTCACGATTTGCTGGTCAATCTCGTTCAGCAACAGGTCGGGAGAGCCCTCGCGGGTGAGGTCGGTGGTGAGCGGGCCGTCCACCACATGACGGCCGCCGGAAACGCCGCCAATGAGCGTACCCACGGCGAGCGTGGCGCCGCTGTCGCTGCCATAGCAACCGGTGAGGATGGCAACCAGGATGACCACGATGGTGAACAGCAACAGTTTGCGATTGCGCACAATCCAGCGCAAGGCTTTGGCAAAAATCGATAGTTTCATGGATGTGATTGAGAAAAAAATAAGGGGTTAGAAAACGAGTGGTTTAGTCCCACACCGAGCGGTGGTTATAGATGGGAAACACTGGCGTTGCCGCGGTGGGCGGCGTGGGGGCGAACTGGCTTGGCGTGGCAGCCTCGATGCTTTCGTTGCGACCGCGCAGGTAGCCCTCGGCATCGGCGTTGCGCAGCAACTCGCGCACACTGGCGGCTGTCTCGCTGGGCAAGCCCAGGGCATCCACGGCATCGGGAGGGGTGAAGGGAGAAGGAGTCACCTCGGCGGGTGTTGAAGGGGTGTCGTTCATAGTAATGGGTTAGTTTTAAGGAATAAAAAAAATTGAGCGCCAACGACCTCGTGCCATCGACGCTGCAAAATTATGCCGTCTGTGGGCGATTGCACCACATCAATTCCTCAAATCGCTGCCATGACACCTATAATCAGAAAATACAGCACAATTGCCAAGAGCATGAACAAAGAATAGAAGAAAAAAGATAGCAAGGAGCGCCACAGCGTGCCCCACAAGGTGTGGCCGTAAACTTGCCAGTAATCCAGAGTATAAATAATCACGCTCACACCGGTAGGCATCGAAAAATTGATGGTGCCAGTTAACGCATAGCGCCCAAAAAGATAGAACAGCGACACCACAAGCACCTGGCAATTGATGAGCACATTGATATAGAAATGCTCGACAATCGTCGCGTTGGGCAACGTGGGCGGACGACGGAAAAACATGGCACTCGTGAGCGTCAATAGCAAGCAACCAATTATCACGCTAAAGGCATAGTGATCCTCTTGCCACTGGATGATATAGTTCAGGTTATCAATGCCATGAGCCATGCCCTCCTCTAGTTTCTCAGCGGTGGCGGTGCCCATTTTTTCGTCATAGGGGGCGCGATCAATGTTAACCGACACCTTATCTGCATGAATCATCTCGCCGGGCAACATCTGCGCGATGACAAAGGTGAGCGCAGCGAGCACAAAAACGGTTTTGAACGGCGAGAAATAACTCTGCCGGCGTCCGCGCAGGTAGTCAAGAATCATGTATCCCGGCCGCCAAAAGAGGTGCCACAGGGTGCGCAACATGCCTTGCGTTCCCAGGCCCCACACGTCAATCATGTGCAGGAGTGCACCACGCAGGGTAAAGCGCTTGGTCTTGGCGTCCTGGCCACAGCGGGGGCAGAAGTTGCCGTCGAACGAATCGCCGCAATTCAAGCACACGTGTTGCTCGTCGCGCAACGGCGCCACACTGATGGGCGTGCGTTGCCACGTGCGGAACTGGTGCCACCACGACGACGGGCGACGCATGAGGCGAGATATGATGGATGCGTTTTCCATAACTGGCTGCAAAGTTAATGAAATTAGCGCAAACACACGATTGATGAAGATTTTTTTGTATATTTGCACAACTAAAGTTACAGTTAGGCATGATGCGAATTGACATACTCACCGTGATGCCCGAAGCCCTTGAGTCGCCGCTGCACTGCTCCATTGTGCAGCGTGCCCAGGACAAGGGTCTGGTGGAGATTCATGTGCACAACTTGCGCGACTACTCATTGCGCCTGCACCGCAAGGTCGACGACTACCCCTTTGGCGGCGAGGCTGGCATGGTGATGCAAATCGAGCCGGTGGACCGCTGCATCGCCGCACTGAAGGCCGAGCGCGACTACGACGAGGTGATTTTTACCAGCCCCGACGGCGATTTGCTCGACCAACCCATGGCCAACCAACTATCCTTGGCACAGAATTTGATTATCTTGTGTGGACACTACAAGGGTGTGGACTATCGCATCAGGGAGCACCTGGTCACTCGTGAGATTTCGATTGGCAACTACGTGCTCACGGGCGGAGAGTTGCCCGCAGCCATCATCGCCGATGCCGTGGTGCGCTTGCTGCCCGGCGCCATAGGCGATGAGCAGAGCGCGCTCAACGACTCGTTCCAGGACGGACTGCTCGAGGCACCGGTCTATACCCGTCCGGCCGACTATCACGGCTGGAAAGTGCCCGAGGTGCTGCTTAGCGGCCACGCCGCGCGCATCGCCGACTGGAAACTGGAGCAGGCGCTGGAGCGCACGCGGAGGCTGCGGCCAGAACTGCTCAAATGAGAGAGAGACATCTTTTTGTTGACCGACGATTTAAAAACGACTACGAAAATGAAAAAGACACTCACACTGGTCATGGCATTGGCACTCTCATTGTGCGCCCTTGCACAGAGCAATGCCGCATTGGGCAAGAAATACTACGACAGCGAGCGCTACGACAAGGCGCTGCCCTATCTCATCAAGGCCGTGGAGGCTGGCGATGCCGACAGCAAGGCGCGTCTGGCCACCATGATATTCACCATGCAGGTGCCGCAATACAGCATGGACCGCTCACGCGCCATGAGCATGCTCGACGAGGCCATTGAGGCTGGCAGCGTGCTCGCCATGGAGCGCAAGGGATTCTGCACGCTGAGCATGGGCGGCGACACCAAGGAGGATAAACTGCGGGGCATCGCCTTGCTCAAGCAAGCCAGCGAGGCCGGCAGCACCGACGCCTCGTTCAACCTCTTCAAGGTCTATCGCGACGGCATCACCACCTATAGCGACAACGAGGTGTGCGTGGCACCCGACGAGGAGCAGTCGATGAACTATGTGCGCCTCGCGCGCGAGCAAGGCGGACTCGAGGGCAAGGCCTATGTGGGGCTGTTCATGCTCGAGGGGTCGCACGGCTTCGACAAGAACGAGGCTGCCGGAGCAGCACTCATCGAGGAGGCCATGAAGATGGACAACCGCATCTTCGCAGGCAACTGCCTGGAGCCCGGAAAAGCCATCGTGAAATATCTCAAGGCACGCGGCAAGGGCGCGACGGTGGCACAGGTCGATGCCCTGCTGCGCAAGTATCACCCCACCGAGTATTAAATCGCAACACGAGAAAATAACCAAATAATTACTCATTTTTCTTTCTATCAACGATTATGAAGTACTACATTGCCGAGAATGGCCAACCCGTTGGCCCATTTGAGATTCATGAACTCCTGCAGCGTGGTCTCAACATGAATTCGCAGTTGTGGAACGAGGGAATGCCTTCCTGGCTCACCGCCAGCCAGATTCCTGAGGTTGCTGCCGCGCTCAACGCACGCAGGGCAGCCGCTCAACCGCAACCCGCTCCTGCCTATTCGGCACCGCAACAGCCGCAATATGGCGCTCCGCAACAGCCGCAATATGGCGCTCCGCAGCAGCCGCAATACGGCGCACCGCAACAGCCGCAATATGGCGCTGCCGCACCCTCAGCCAACGGCTATCGCGCACTGCCGCAGGTCGATATCAAGACGGCTGTCATCAAGGCGTTGCAGCCCTATTTCAACTTTGAGGGACGCGCACGCCGCAGCGAGTTCTGGTGGTTTGTGCTGGCCAACTTCTGCGCGTCGATTGTCCTCTCGTTTTTGGGCAATCTCATCAACTTCCCCTGGCTTACCACAATCCTCTCGCTGGCATTGCTCATCCCCAGCCTGGGATTGACCGCTCGCCGTCTGCACGACATCGGCAAGAGCGGATGGATGATGCTCATCTCGATTATTCCTATCGTGGGAGCCATCCTGCTCATCATCTGGTGCGCTAAGGACGGAGATCCGCAGCCCAACCAGTATGGCCCGTCGACAAAATATGTTGTATAACTTCACACAATTCTAAGTTATGCAGTACTACATTGCCGAGAATGGCCAGTCGGCTGGACCATTCGAGATTCATGAACTGTTCGACCACGGCCTCACGGTGAATTCGCGCGTGTGGTGCGAGACCATGAGCGAGTGGCAGCGTGCCAATCAGGTGCCCGAGGTGATGGCAGCCATCCAGCAACGCAATGGCGGCGCCATGCCCGCGGCAGCCTTCGAGGTGCAACCGCAGCAGCCCGCACAGCAGCCGCAGTATGACCAACAGCCTGTGCAACCTCAGCAGCCTGTGCAGCCGCAGCAACCTGCGCAACCGCAGTACGGCGCACAACCGCAGTACGGTCAGCCGCAGTACGGCGCACAGCCGCAATACGGTCAGCCGCAGCAGCAATATGGTCAGCCGCAGTATGCCGCGCAACCCATGCAGCCACAGCAGCAATATGCGCAATATGCCGCGCAACCCGACTATGGCGCACAACGGCCACCCATGCCCAAGGACTGGCGCACCGAGAGCATCATCTTGCTCGTGTTCAGCATCCTGGGACTGTGCTGCTGCATAGGTATCTTCTCGCTCATACCGGCCATCGTGGCCATGTCGAAGAGCGGGGACGTGTCAAAATCCTACGCACGCGGCGACTATATCGGAGCCGAAATGGCTGCAAACAGCGCCAGAACGTGGTTCTTTGCCGGATTGATTATCATCGCCATCCTGTTGCTGTCTAACATGATTATCTCGCAAACCTCGTGGTATCAAGACAAGATGGCCGAATTCATGCGCGAACTCAACGCACAAGGCGCGCTGTAAACGACCGACAAACCACACACATTCTTTTCAACGAAATTGCCGCCGTCGGGGTCGTGATGACCTGCGACGGCGGCACTCTTTGTCCATCGCACCACGATGGAAACTGAGGAAAACAAGAATTTGGGTTTAGTGATGCGATGAGTGGTTTTTCATGGTATCTTTAATTTGAGTTTCAAGCATAATCATGAGTTCACGATTCTCGAGCAGCGCCTGCTTGGCCTTGTCGCGTCCCTGCGCCAGCCGCGTCCCGTCGATGGAATACCAGGCGCCGCTCTTGGCTATCACGCCGCACTCCACACCCATGTCGATGATTTCGCCGGCCTTGCTGATGCCCTCGCCAAACATGATGTCGAACTCGGCTTTGCGGAACGGAGGAGCCACCTTGTTCTTCACCACCTTCACGCGGGTCTGGTTGCCCAGCACGCGCTCGCCGTCCTTGATTTGACCCGTGCGACGGATGTCGAGGCGCACGCTGGAGTAGAACTTCAACGCATTGCCGCCGGTGGTGGTCTCGGGGTTGCCGAACATCACGCCCAATTTCTCACGCAACTGGTTGATAAAGATGCAGCAAGTGTTAGTCTTGGCGATGGTGGCGGTGAGTTTGCGCAACGCCTGCGACATGAGGCGCGCTTGCAGTCCCATCTTGCTGTCGCCCATCTCGCCGTCGATTTCGGCCTTCGGCGTGAGCGCGGCCACCGAGTCGATGACAATCACGTCGATGGCGCTGCTGCGTATCAACTGGTCGGCAATCTCCAGCGCCTGCTCGCCATTGTCGGGTTGCGCAATCCACAGACTGTTCACGTCCACGCCCAGCGACTCGGCATAGAAGCGGTCGAAGGCATGTTCGGCGTCGATGATGGCGGCGATGCCACCCATTTTCTGTGCCTCGGCGATGGCATGGATGGCAAGCGTGGTCTTGCCGCTCGACTCGGGACCATAAATCTCCACGATGCGGCCACGGGGATAGCCGCCCACGCCCAGCGCCATGTCCAAGCCGAGCGAACCGGTGGGAATGGCGTCCACCTGCTCAATGTTCTCGTCACCAAGTTTCATGATGGCACAGCGGCCAAAGGCCTTCTCAATCTTGTCAACGGCGATTTTCATCACCTTGAGTTTCTCCTCGTCAACACCGGCAGCACGCACGGGAGCCGGCACATCGAGCACCACAGCAGCAGCATCAATCACGGGGGTTGTAGCATCTTGTGTCATAGTCGTTTATTTGTCTTAATAGGTGGATAATTGTCGATTTACTTTCAAATTCACGATGCAAAATAACCACCGCCATATGCCACTTTCAAGCACATCACCTACAACAAATGTTAAAACAAAAAAACGCAACAACCTATATGGGACGTGCCGTGGCACGTCCGGTTGCGGCGACGATTGGAAACAATTGATTTTGAGGGCGTTGTCGCGGACATACCACGGCATGTCCCTACATTGGGACACTGCAAAACAATCCGTGAAATTCGTTGTTATCCCTCCAAAAAAATCTTAATTGATTAGGACGTTGATGGGATGGCCGGAGAGGAAGGCGGCGACATTGGCGACGATGATGTCCATCATGCGCTGGCGCGCCTCGGTGGTGGCCCATCCGATGTGGGGTGTGACGTAGCAATTGGACAGTTGCAGCAACTCATTGTCGAGACGCGGCGGTTCCTGCTCCATCACGTCGATGCCGGCAGCCATGATGCCACCGGTGCGCAACGCATGAGCCAGCGCTGCCTCGTCGACAAGCGGGCCGCGGCTGGTGTTGAGCAAAATGGCGGTGGGCTTCATGCACGCAAGGGCGGCGGCATCTATCACGTGACGATTGGCAGCGGTGAGCGGACAGTGCAGGCTCACCACGTCGCTGGTGGCCAACAGGTGCTGGAGCGACGGCGCGGCGGTGACACCCATCGCGGCAAGCGTCTGGGGCGACTTGCTCGTGAGGGCTTGCACGCGCATGCCCATCGCCAGCGCGATGCGCGCCACGGCACTGCCTATCTGACCCAGCCCCACGATGCCCAGCGTCTTGCCAGCCATCTCGAAGACCGCGGTGTTCACATAACTAAAGTCGGGATTGCGGCTCCACACGCCCTGCCGCGACTCGAGAGCGTAGTGATGCACTTGACAACTGATGTTGAGCAGGTGCGCGATGGTGAGTTGCGCCACGCTCGCCGTGCTATAGGCCGGCACATTGGTCACCACGATGCCCCGCCGGCAAGCGGCAGCCACATCCACGATGTTATAGCCCGTGGCCATGACACCGATGTAGCGCAGATGGGGCAACTGCGCCATGAGTGGCTCGTCGATACACACTTTGTTGGTGAGCACGATGGTGGCTTGCGCGGCACGCTCCACCACCTCGCTCGGGGCGGTGCGGTCCCACATTTTGCACGGTGCGAGACGCTGCAGGGCGTCCCAGTGCATGTCGCCAGCATTGCTCACATAGGCGTCGAGCACCACAATGTTGTCGGTCACATCCATATTTGGCTGTATAGATTTGTCAAAAAGTCTGCATCTCCACCAAGTGGCTATAGGCGCCGCCCAGTGCCATGAGTTCGTCGTGGGTGCCACGCTCCACGATGCGGCCATCCTGCATCACGCAAATCAAGTCGGCATTCTTGATAGTGCTCAAGCGGTGGGCGATGACCACCGTGGTGCGGCCGTGCATGAGGTGGTCGAGGGCCTCCTGCACCAGGTGCTCGCTCTCGGTGTCAAGGGCGCTGGTGGCCTCGTCGAGGATGAGGATGGGGGGATTCTTGAGGATGGCGCGTGCGATGGAGATGCGCTGACGCTGGCCGCCGCTGAGTTTGCAGCCGCGGTCGCCTATGTTGGTGTCGAAACCCTCCTCGCTGGCCATGATGAAATCGTAGGCATTGGCGATGCGCGCCGCGGCCTCCACCTGCTCGAGTGTGGCATTCTCCACGCCAAAGGTGATGTTGTTGTAGAACGTGTCGTTGAACAAGATGGCTTCCTGGTTCACGTTTCCCATGAGGGCGCGCAAGTCGGCCACGCGATAGTCGCGAATGTCCACGCCGTCGATTTCCACGACGCCCTCTTGCACGTCGTAGAAGCGCGGCAGCAAGTCGGCCATGGTGGTCTTGCCGCTGCCACTCTGCCCCACCAGCGCCACCGTCTGGCCACGCTCAATGTGCAGGTCCACACCGTCAATCACCCAGGCGTCGCCATAGCGGAATCGCACGCCGCGGTAGTCTATGCCTTGCTTCAGACCGCGCAACGGCACGGGGTGCGACGGGTCGGCGATGCTGTTCTCGGCACCGAGAATCTTGTCGATGCGCTGCATCGACGCCAAACCGCGCTGGATGGCATAGCCCGCCTTCGACAAGTCCTTGGCAGGATTGATGATGCTGTAGAAAATCACCATGTAGTAGATGAACTTGGGCGCGGTGATGGAACTGTGCCCACCCAGGATGAGGGTGCCGCCAAACCACAGCACCACAGCAATGGTGGTGGTGCCCAGGAACTCGCTCATGGGATGCGCGAGTTCATAACGGCGCTGCATGCGCGTGGTGATGCCACGATAGCGCTCATTCTCGCCCTCAAAGCGACGGCGCACCTTGTGCTCGGCGTTGAAGGCCTTGACAATGCGCAGGCCGCCTATGGTCTCCTCGATGTTGCTCAGCAACACGCCCCACTGGGTCTGACCCTCGAGCGACACGCGCTTGAGGCGCTTGCCCACACCGCCCATAATCAGACCCGCCACAGGGAGCAAGATGAGCACAAACAGCGTGAGTTGCCAACTAAGCACAATCATCATCGTGAGGCACACCACAATCATGATGGGATTCTTGAACATCATGTCGAGTGACATCATCACCGAGTTCTCCACCTCGGTCACGTCGCCGCTCATGCGCGCCATCACGTCGCCCTTGCGCTCACTGGAGAAGAAACCGATGGGCAAGGACACGATTTTTTTATAAATCTGGTTGCGGATGTCGCGCACCACGCCGGTGCGGATGGGAATCATGAAAAACGCGCTCAGGTAGGCACAGCCGGTCTTGAAGCCGGTCATCACCACCAGTGCCAGCGCTATGCAAGCCAACGCCGTGGACTGGCCATAGCGCTCAATGATGCACTGCACATAGTAGTAGAAATTGTTCACCGCCACAACGCTCAACTTGTTCAGGTCCCACGGCATGAACTCGTAGGTGGTCGTGTTCAGGGGATTGCGCAGCTCCTCGGGTACCATCGGCAGTCCGGAGGCGGCGGCCATCTCGATGATCACCTTGCCGCCGTCGAAGATTCCGTAGAAGCTCCCGGTCTCTTCCATGAGGGGGCCGTGTACGGTCACGGAGACCTTTTCGCCGCGCTCCGCGCTTATGACGGCGTCGACGGTGCCTTCGCCCCCGTCGGCGACCG
>CACWKM010000024.1:14967-19181 GCA_902761475.1 uncultured Bacteroidales bacterium | reverse complement strand
ATCAACCTTTCGCTAGATGAGAGTTTGGGTGAACTCACTGCCGACAAGAGTATCGCCTATCCTGGCGAGACCGTGACGCTCACCGTAAATTCCATTGCGGACCATGCGCTCAAGTCGTTGACGTGTGTCGCAGGTTATGGCGTCAAGGGCGGCAGCGGTGGCGCACACGCACCCTTGCGCAGCGACAACAACTGGTTCAAGCAGCAGGACATCGAGGTCACCAAAATAGATGACACGCACTACCAGTTCACGCTCCCCGAGAGTTTCGACAACGAATTGAGTCCCAACTACATGGACAACACCGAGTTTATAATCACGGCAGAGATTGTCTATGTGGGTCCGCGCGTCATTTATTGCTCCGACAACCACACGCTGTATTTCAACTACGATTCCAACCCCACCTACTATAAGGCGGGCGACAGTTACAACGGTCACACGGTTTCCGACGTCTGGAGTGGCAACATCGTGAGCAATACGGCTTGGAGTCGACCTGGATGGAGTAACTTCTCATGGGTTGGCACGAGTGCCATCACCACCGTGGTGATTGAGGATGGGTTTGCCGCTGTGAGACCCAAGAGTTGCTACGCTTGGTTTAACAACATGAAAAACCTGACGACGATAGAGGGCATCGAAAACCTGAACACCAGCGAGGTGACCAACATGAACTCCATGTTCCTCGCTTGCACGGCACTGGCGACCATCAACGTCAACAGTTTTGACACGGGTGCGGTGACCAACATGAACTCCATGTTCCGCTCTTGCCCCAATTTGACCACGATTTATTGCGACAATTCGTGGAGTGCCGCGGAGTCTGGCAACATGTTCGCGGGGTGCACCCTGCTCGTGGGAGCCGTCCCCTATAACAGTCTTAAGGATGATGGCGCCATGGCCAATCCCAACCTTGGCACGGGTTATTTCACGGGCCAGTGGAATATCAATGTGGCCGACGTGGCCGATGTCGTGGTCTCCACTCCAGAAAAGGCCTATACCAACGAGACCGTCCACTTCACGATGACCAGCCAGTTCTCGACTGTGCAAGGGGTGCAGGTGAAAGGTGAAATCTCGGGCAACGAGATTACAGTGACCGCTACCGCCGATGGAGATTACTCCTTTGTGATGCCCGCCGAGCCCGTGCTCGTCACACCCACCATGGAATATCCTGAAGACGGCGTGGTGGCAGTGCTGTGGTGCCAGGACAACTCGACGCTGTACTTCGTGCAGCAATCTGTCGAGGACTTGTTCTCGGGCACTTGGGATGGCCACACCATCACTTCCCGGTGGACAAATGAGGAAGTCACGAATCTGGCGTGGGCCACTCCCGGCTGGAACACGATTGCAAAAAGGGTCACCACGGTGGTGTTTGACGACAGTTTCGCCACCGTGCAACCGAAGAGTTGCTACTGCTGGTTCTATGATTTCAATGCACTCAACACGATTGAGAATATTGAGAACCTGAACACCAGCGAGGTGACCATCATGAACTCCATGTTCTTGAATTGCAAGTCGCTCGTTAGCATCGATGTGAACACCTTCGACGTGAGCAAGGTGACCAATGCGTCGTCGATGTTCAACGGTTGTGTCAGTCGCAGAACCATCTATTGCAACAACACTTGGGACATTGCTACCGCGTCGGGCATGTTTGGTTCCTCGAGCATTTTGTGGGGCGCCGTGCCTTACAACGGCCTCAATACAGGCATTTCCATGGCCAACCCCAAGACGGGCTACTTCACCGGCAAGTGGGCTGTGAACATCCCCAGCCAGTTTGACCACGGCCAGGTGCTGTGCGATGTGACCGAGGCCTATACCAACGCCACGGTGACGCTAGTGGTTGTCCCCGACCAGAAGTACGAACTTAAGAGCCTCGTGGTGACCCGCGACGACGAGCAGAGCGAGCCTTCGGGCGCCCCGCTGCGTGCGCCCAGGCGTGCCGTGGCGTTGACGCATGGCGAGGGCAATACTTACACTTTCGTGATGCCACCCAGCGGCGTGAACGTGTCGGCCACCTTTGTCGAGTCGTTTGTCACCGCCATCGACACCGTCAAGAAGGATGTGGACACTCCCGTTGACGATGCTTGGTACACCATCGACGGACGCCGTCTGCCGGCAAAGCCCACCACCCACGGCATCTACATCAATGCCGGCCGCAAGGTGAGGCTGTAATCGGTTCAAGGAAATATCATGCAAGAAGGGATGCGCCAGTACGGTGCATCCCTTCTTGCATTGTCATTGTGACGGTTTTTATAAATCTCGGTTCAGCACTTCGCTGACTTCGGGTATTTCGGGCTGCGGTTGCCAGCGGCTCATCAGTTCGCACACCACCACGCCCTCCGAATTTGTGAGCGTGTGGAGGTAGCCGCCGTCGTCGGTGCGCGACATGCGGCAAGTGAGCGTGTCGTCAAGGTAGGTCTCGTGCAGCCAGTGGACGGTGAGGGATGCCAATGCCTGCGAGGAAAGCACCTCGTCGGGCATGGTGAGCAGGGCCAGGCTGACGTAACTGCGGTTGCTCACATGGAAATTAAAGTCAAGGTCGAGCCGAGTGGGGCGATGCTCCATCAGCATGTCGAACGACTGTGGCTTGGGAAAACGCACTTTCTTGTGGCTGGCTGTCGTGGGCACCACCGTCAACTTGTCTGCAAGGAAATCGGTCTTCTCCAGTCGCTTGGTGTCGAGGTTGAGGATGTTCCATTGGCTGGTGCCGGAGGCCATCAGTTGCTCGTTGTCCTTGCGGACGATGCGGAAGTCGCAATAGATGCGAAGCGAGGTCAGTTCGCTCACCCAGAGTTCCACGGTGAAGTCCTCCGACCAATAGGTGACTGTGGGCTGGACGTCGATTTGAACCTCCGTGATGACCCACATGCGGTGCTGCTTCACGATGTCGAAAGCAGCGAGGCGGTGGCTGGTCATCAGCCGTGCGAAACTGTCCTGGAAGTACATCAGCATGGCATTGGGCGTAAGCATGTACAAGGGCGTGATGTCCGATGCCGTCGCTGTGTAGGTGTGTCGGTATTTTCCGTCGGTAATCATATTTTATCTGATGAAATTCATGCCTTGCCACGGCTCTCGTGCGGGGTAATCGGGAGCGCTGTTGGCATGAATCTTCTTCAGCAACCAGGCCATATTGTCGGCCAGCGTGCGCATGGTCTGCATGCCCTCGGTGTCCTGCGTCACCTCGCCAGGCGTCAAGCCATAGGCGATGTTCCAGTATTGCGAGGTCACCACGGGCATATTCATCATCTCAAAAATCATGTTCAGCGTCTGGTAGGCTGCCGTGGCACCCCCTCGGCGGCAGATGGCCACCGAGGCAGCCGGTTTGTTCTGCACGTGGGCGCCCGAGAAGAATGCACGCTGCAACACCGCCATCACCGCACCGTTGGGCTGGCCGTAATAGACGGGCGACCCCACGATGAGCGCATCGGCCTCGTTAAGTTTTTCAACGAGACGGTTGCAGATGTCATCGTCGAACACGCAGTGTCCCAGTTGTTTTGCCTGACACTGCCCGCAGGCGATGCAACCACGCACGGGCTTGTTGCCCAGTTGCATGATTTCCGCTTCTACACCGTTCTTTTCGAGTTGACGGGCCACCTCGGTGAGCGCCGTGAACGTGTTGCCATTCATTCTGGCACTGCCGTTTAATAATAATACTTTCATGGGAGTTTTCGTTTTATTTGTCGATGCTGATGAGCGTGTACTGGCGACTGCCGAGACCAAGTTTGGCGGCATGCTCAATGGTGTGAATGCCGTGCTGCTTGTCGATGCGGTTGAGCAGGTCGGTAGGGTCGTTCTTCGCCGTCACCTGCTGCTGGTTGATGATGTCGATGCAGGCCTGGTCGAGTGCCACGGGGTCGGTAGATGCCAGGATGCCGTAGTCTTCGAGTTTCACGGGCGCTGGATGGTCCACACAGTCGCAGTCTATCGACATGTTGTTCATCACACTGATGTAGATGATACCTTCTTGCTTGTTGAAGTAGTTTGCGACAGCCTGTGCTGCGGCGGCCATGCTCTCGAGAAATCCGTCCTGGTTGCCGATGAACTCACGCGTCCATAGTTTGCCCATATCGAGTTTCTCCATCTTGCCGGCAGAGTGGATATAAGCCTTTCCGTTCTGGCTGGCACAGCCTATGGAGAGGTTCTTCAGCGCACCGCCGTAGCCGCCCATGGGGTGGCCCTTGAAATGGTTGAGGGCAATCATGAAGTCGTAGTTGGCCATGTGGCCT
>CACWKM010000024.1:0-14951 GCA_902761475.1 uncultured Bacteroidales bacterium | reverse complement strand
TTTGATGTGCGTCTGGTCTTTCACCGGGATGCGAATCTCATCATATTCGTCCATGATGTCCACGGGAAAATACTTCGTGAAACCGTGACGCTCAATCACCTTCCAGTGGTTCTCCGACGTGTTGCGCTCATCTTTCTTGTCGGCAGGCCCGTTGCCGTAGGCGGTATTGCATTCCACGATGGTGCCGTCGACCTCATGCACCAAGTCTTTGACGAGTTCTGGCTTGAGGTAGTTGGGATTGCTACCCTCGCCAGTACTCATTTTCACTGCTACGCGCCCCTTGGCGGGAACACCCAGGGCCTTGTAGATTCTCACCAACGACTCGGGGCTAATTTCCCTCGTCAGGTACACTGTTGATTGTGCGAAAGCAGTTGCCGATGCCATGAGCATCAATACAACGATTGCCAATGTCTTTTTCATAAACAGCAATATTTTACTAAATCAATCTCACACTCTTTCGGGATGATATTTGAGCGCGTCCATCGGCCAGCCTGTCACATTCCTGCCCGTGTCCAGTAGGCGAATCTCTTGCAGTTCGTCATCTGTCAGTGTGAAATCAAAGAGGCTGATGTTCTCAATCATTCTTTCCTTGTGAGTGGTCTTCGGAATGATGATAATGCCACTCTGAATTAAAAACTTCAAGGCTATCTGTGCCGCGGTCTTGCCGTGTTTTTGGCCAATTTTCAGCAACGACTTGTTCTTGAAGATGCTGCTCCTGCCCTCTGCCAATGGGCTCCATGCCTCTAATGCCGTGTTGTATGGTCTCAGGTATTCCAACATTTTACGTTGCTGAAAGAGCACATGGGTCTCGCATTGATTCACAACAGGCATAACCTGGGCATCGTTCACAATCTTCGGAAAGGTGTTGGGATAGAAATTCGACACCCCAATGGCTTTGAACATGCCCTGACGATAGATCTCTTCAAGCGTGTGCCACATGACTGTGGGATTGCCCACAGGCCAGTGAATGAGCATAAGGTCCACATAGTCCAGCCCAAGTTGCTTCATGGAATGGTCAACAGTCCGCAAGGTTTCCTCCCTCGTATAGCATGAATCGCATATCTTTGTGGTGATGAACAATTCTTCACGTGGAATGCCACAAGCGCGCACGGCATCACCCACGGCTTTCTCATTGTAATACATGGCTGCCGTGTCGATGCTTCGATAGCCCACCGATATTGCATCTTCCACTACCCTTTGGGTCGCTCTCTCGGAGATGTTATAGACCCCCAAGCCTACCATTGGCATTTTTAGACCATTGTTCAAAACCACATATTCCATAAAACATTCTTTATATAGTATGTTGACACCCTTTTTTATGAACTGCCATGAGGTTTAAGTCGCCTTGAGTTGGCAGGGCGTTGTGACTTGCCAGCATGTGCCATTGAGCGCGGCTTGTCCGGGTTGCGTCGTGAGCAGGTGGGCGCTGGGGGTGAGGTTCCGCCAATCGATGCCCGTGCAAGCGCGGCCCAGGTTTTGTGTGGGCATGAGCAGGGCAAATTGCTGCACCTCGGCATTGTCAATCAGCGTGAAGGTGCCGTGGTGCCCGTCGGTGGTGGTGAGTTCATACAGGGAGTTTCCCAGTTCGAACTGCTCGGTGGCTTTTAGGAAGCGGCCCTTGTCGTCGGCGCGCGAGAGGAAGAGCCGTCGTGGCGATGGCTCGGGTTGTGGCGCCGCCGGGGCTTGCTGTGTCGCCGCCGAGGGCGCGGGTTGTGCGGACGACGCGGGTTGTGCGGCTGCGTTGCCACGTTCCTTGCTCAGGAACTCGATGGCAGCGTTGAGTTGCTCCTGCAATTCGGCGACCTCGTGGCGCGATTGCAGCCAGAGGAAGACGACTCCCGCCAGCGCGGCGGTGAGGAGCGCAATGATGGTGATGGCGGTAGCGTTCATGAGCCCGACTGGTTATAGCGTGAAATCACGTCGTTGCACAAATTCTTCAGCAGGTTGTAGCGGATGGTGCCGATGATGGGGTAGAAGAACGGCACGTCCTCCACCACATCCTCGGGCTCGTAGCGCCCAGCCAGGAAACTGTTGATGCCAGCGGTGAGGAAATTCATCAGGTCCTCGCCCACCACCTGCTGGAAGATGGCCATCTCGGTGCGCCCTATGCCCATCTCGTCGCGCATGGTGCGGTCGCACAGCGACAAGAAGAACTCGTTGAACTCCTGCACCTGCTGCACGATTTGCTGGCGCGTGTCGAGTTGTCCCACCTGCGCATAGGTGAGGCGCGGCATGTGGTCGAGCATGGAGTAGCATTGCTTGATCGACGTGACGTGGCGCGCGGTGTAGTTCTGCGCCATTTCTTGTCCGTCGAGCCGCATATTTTCCAGGTTGATGCCACCGCGGCAGGTAATCTGCTTGGGACATTCGGTTTCCACCTTGAGGGTGAAGCGCTCGGTGTAGGTGGTGCCATAGACGCGCTCAAAGATGAGGCGCGTGAGTTCCTCCACCTGCTCGTGCCGCCCCACGATGCCCAGAATCTTGGACCCCGTGCCGCTAAAATATACCTGTTTGGGCATCTTCTCGTTGCGGGCGTGCATGGAGCGCGCCACGTAGTAGATGATGGCGGCGTAGAAGTAGATGAACACGAGTTTGCGCTGCTCGTCGTTGCGCAGCAAGGCGTTGTAACTATACAGGTTGCGGTCCACCTGCCTCAAGTTGCGCAGTTCCTCCACGTTCTCAATGCCCAGCATAAAGGCGTTGATGTCCTCGCTGCGCTGGGTGCCCATGATGGCATCCATGATGCTGTTGAGGTAGGCGATGCGCCCCGTGTTGTCGGCGGCGATGAGTTGGCGGAAGTACTGGCTATAGTGCGCAATGAGGGGGTTGGTGGCCGCGTCGCGCTCGGTGAAGGCGTCGCCAAAGATGGCGTTGCCGGCAAATCGGAACGACGCAATGGCGGTGGGTTGGCTGTGCAGGCCGTCGTCGGTGGGTTGATAGACCACGGTGTCGGTGGTGCCGCCGCCAATGTCAATCGACACATAACTGCTGCCAGCCACGTCGGCGCCCTTGTAGTAGTGCGCGGGCGCGATGCTTTCGGGATAGGCGTGCAGGTTGCTCGTGTCGTCGCCCATGTAGGTGCGATAGAGTTCTTCCCACGCATCTTGCAACTTGCGTCGGTCGCTGCCGCCCATGCTCACTGGGTAGAAGTAAGTGACCAGTGCGCGTGCCGGACTTGCGCCCTCGAGCAGCGCCTTGGCGCGCAGCAACAGCACCACCTCGCGCAAGAATTCACGGGCCAGCGTGTTGTCGCCCATCCATTTGAGGCTCGTGGTCACATCGTAGCCGCTGAAGTATTGCCGCTCATAGAGCATGGGAATGTTCACGTCGTGGAACAAGTGGTGCTGCCCGTCGCTGTCGGTGTTGCGCAGCAAGGCCGAGCGCATGGGGAAGCCGTACACCTCGTCGATGTCGTGTGGCAAGAACTCGATGCGTTGCATTTGTTCGGCCACGTCGAGGGCACCGCGTTGCAGCAGCGAGGCCACGAGGGTGTTGCCCTGGCCGTAGGTCATGGTGAGCGGTGCCGAGGCATGGCCTCGCTCGGCCCACTCAATGTGGGTGTTGGTGGTGCCGAAGTCCACCGCCATGATGAGTTGGCGCGCCGAGGCGGCGTATGGATGCCAGTGGGGCATGATGAGTCCCGTGGCATTGCCCGCGGCGGTGTCGATAGTGGCCACCGCATAGTCCCACGCGCCGTCCACGTCGTAGTAGGTGGTGGTGGCGGTGCCACGCGAGCGCACTTTGCTCGTGGTGTGCACCGCTTGGCCGTCGGGAGCCACAAATTGCAGGCTGGCGCGGCATTGCCCCAGGGTGAACTGTTGCACCACGTAGTTGTCGCCATGCCCAGTGCGCACCATGGGGAACACGGCTGCCGACACGATGCAGTCCATCATGCGTCCCGTGCCTCGTTGCTCGTCGAAGGTCCAATTGGGGTCGGCAATGGGCAGGTAGCGCCGCGAGAGGTCGATGTAGCGCTTGCGCACCGCCACGCGCAGCGTCACGTTCACGCTGCCGTCGGCAAGTTCCTCGATGTCGATGGCCGGGCGGCCGCCCACCTCGCCCTGCAAGTCGGCAGCGGTGAAGTAGCGGAAATATAGTTCGGTGACGGGCAGCAGATAGCCTCTTGCCGACGTCGTTTTGCCGTGCGCATGGGCGCGGCCATCGACAAAGTGCTCGCTGTCCACGGGGTGGCTCAACCTGATGAGGGTGGGCGAGAGCAGGTCGGCAGTGGTGATGAAGGGATATTTCACCGCGGTGTCGGGCAGGGTGCGCTCGTTCATTGGCACGCCTGCGGCGAGCACCTGCGTGGCGCTGTCCCACTGGCGCTCCACATAGCGGTATCCGCCATCGGCAGCCCCGTTAAATCCTGTGCGCAGCACCATGGGCAGTTCGGCGTCGGCGGGTTGCTCCACGGTGGGCGCAATCACGAAGTCGCTGCTTGCCGCCGCCTGACGGATGTCGATATTGCGTTTGCAATACAGCCGTGCGCCCAGCACATTCACGTCGAGTGCGGCCCCCAGTGGCTCGTAGTCCATGTCGAGGCGTTGGCGCAGTTCGGCGGCGCGCTCGGTGTCGAAGGCGCTCAGATTGGGGATGATGGTGGTGAGGCGCTCGTAGGTGTGGGGCTTGTTGGCACGCAAGGGGTCAAGGCAGGCCACCATATAGGCATACACCTCGCGCAGACGTTGGCGCAGCACGGGGTGAGCGTTCATGAGCACATAGAGGTAGACGATGAAATCGTCGTCGCGCTGCCACAAGTGGCGCATGCTCGAAAAGAGCGGCACGCCTTGCTCCACCATGATGTCGTCGACGGCATGTGCCGCCGGCACGGCCATCGTGAGCGATGACGGCGAGGTGCCGCCCAGCACTTCATGGCCGCGCATCACGATGAACCAGTCGCTGAGCAAGTCGAAGTTGTAAACCTTGTCGGTGGCGAGAAACAGTTGCAGCGTCTGCCCGTAGAGGCGATGCTGCGGCGCGTCTTGCATGCGCTTTAACTGCTCGGTGCGGTTCCATCGCACGATGTGCAGCCGGTCCTTGTGGTTCTCGAAGTCGAAGAGCAGTTGTGCCACGTCGAGCGCGTTGCTCACGAGGCGCTCGTTCATGCGCACGCCACGCAACTGCGACTTGGCGAGCGACGCAAAGGCGTTCTTCACCAGGTCGAGTTGGGCAAACGGGCTGGGGATGGCCGTGCGCGGATGCTCGCTCAGACCACCGTCGGGGTCCTTGATGCGGTCGATGTCGTCGCTGCTATAAGGCTCTATCGCCACCCAGTCGTCGCTGCCGCTGCGCGTTGTCTTGTTGTTATAGGAGAGTATCTTGCTCATGTGTGATTGTGAGTGGAGAGGTCAGTTGATGTTCTCAAATTTTGTGTCCACGATTTCGCCTGCCGCACGATAAAGCAGGTCCAGGAGTTTGAACTCGGGCGATTTGGCGGCATAACGGTCGGCGTTGCGACTCTCGCGGTTCATCAGCGCCTTGAACGTGTTGTCGTCGATGGTCTTGCGCCCGAAGAAGCCCTTGCGCGACTCCACGTTGTGGATGATGTGCGCCATGTCGGGGGCCTCGGGGTTGACAAGCGACACGCTGCGGCTGTTGTTGTGCATCTCGTCGAGCCAGTCGCACCAGGCAGGCACGAAGCGCTCGGTGAGAGTGCGATAGAACTGGCTGGTGAGCATGTCGGCCTTGATGCGCGGCTGGTCTTGGGTGAATCCCTGGCCCAAGTGTCGCTTGAGACCGTCTTGCAGATAGCGCTGCATGAGTTGCATGCGCGCCATCGGGTCGTAGATGAGGTTGCGCGTGGCGGGGCCCAGCGCGGTGAAGTCGATGTCGTGCACGTCCTTCTCGAGTGCATATTCAAAGGCGACGGTGGGCTTGGGTGCGCCGTCGGGGTCGCTCAGGCGCGAAACGGGCAGCCCGGCGAAGTGCAGCGGAGCGAGGGCGCCCACCAGTTCCACGAGGTGGGCGGCATTGCGCTGGCCGTGTTCGCCCGGGTCATAGCGCTGCGGCAGCGAGTGCACCTGGTCGCCAAGATAGTAGATGGCGTTCACGTTGCTGTCGTTGGCGCTGGTGAGCGTGCCGCGGTAGTAGTGCAGCGCGCTTTGCGTCTTCACGATGAAGTCGGCAGTGTCGATGCGGTGGTCGTCCTTGCTGCGCTCGAGGTTAAAGTAGGGGAGCATGGTGAGCCCGCCGATGGGGGCGCGGCTCAGCGCGTCGCGGTTGTCGAGTTGGTCGAGTTGCGCCGCCTGACGGATGTTTTTCACCAGGATGGGAAATCCTGCCGCCCCCGTGCCGCCAAAGATGCTGCTGATGAAGAAGATGCGGTCGTCGGGACGGAACACGCCAGCCATCGCCTTGAACTGCGGCGAGTCCTTGACCTCGTTCAGTGCCACGCTGCCAATGTTGGGCGACCCCACAAAGCCTATGTTCATCTTGTTCTCGAGTTGATAGTCGGCAAACAGCAGCGAGGTGAGCGCCTGTGCGCCCTCGTCCATGGTGTCGTAGCCAATGAAGTCGCGGAACTTCTCGCGCTCCACGGTGCTCATGTTGAGCACGAAACTGTCGTCGATGGGTGTGCCGCCCGTAGCCACCTCGGCCAGCGAACACACGCGGGTGGCAAAAAAGCCCTCGGCATCGGTGTCCGTGCCGTGGATGGCGGCGCGCAACTCGCGGTAGGCGTTCAGCAACGCCTCGGTGCGCTTGAGGTCCTCGTTCGACTTGTGAGGGTCGATGATGATGGGCACCAGTTCCATGTCGGGCACTGGCCGGCCGTTTTCATCGACGGGACGCACGCCCGAGGCCAGAAGCATGGTCAACGATTTGAGTACGCGCGACCCCGTGCCACCTATTGCAAACAGAAATAGTCTCATTGAAAGATGATTGAAGTGGTGATGGTTGTTATTGCGGGAATGGCGTGTGACGGCAGTTGGTGCTCCACCAGCGCATGGAGAACGATGCCACGACAAACAGGAGGGCGGTCCACATGATGTGTTGCAGCCCAAACTGCACCGTCGCTGCCCCATAGTCCATGCCCGCTCCCGCAAGAAGGGCAGTGGTGGCCGCATGGCAGGCCAGCGGCGTGACGAGCGACACTATCACGAGCACCGAGAGCCAGTGCCACCAGCGGTCGAACTTCACCGAGTTGATGACGAAGTAATAGACGGCGGCGGCACCCCAGGCCATGCACACGATGATGGCGGCAAGCATGGGATACACGCTCAGGTTGAACAAGTGGTCGTTGAGACCCTGGTTGTAGAATAGCCACTCAAAGAGGTTGCCGCTGCTGGCCGTGCTCGTGATGAAAAAGCACACGGTGAAGGCCACGCCGGCAAGTAGATATAGGAAGTGTCGTTTCATTTCTCAAGTTTGATGTGTAGGGTGAAGTAATTGTCGTCGCCGGGCAACGCCGTTTTCAGTCCCGCCATGAAACTCACCAGCCCCAGCGTGGTGGTGGATGTGGGCTGCGTGTCGTCGGTGGCGTTGCATGCCGTGCTCCACTCGGGCAGGTCGTTGGGCAGCGCGATGGTAACTTCGTCGCGCGGTGCCGTGATGGCCCCGGTGAGGGTGAGCAGGTGCGTCTTCCCTTCCAAGTAGGGACGGTTGTTGGCGGTGATGTCGCCTTGCTCGATGCGGCGCACGCTCAGCGTGAAGCCAGTGAGCGAACTCACGGTGTAGGCAGTGCTGTCGGTCAGCGTGGTGTCGTCGAGCAACAGTGCGCCCAGGTTGGCAGCCAGGGTGAAACGCAACACGCCGGTGGTGCGGTCGGGCAGCACGCCGGTGAGGCGCGTATGGTCGTCGTGGCTCACCCGCCAGCGACCGGCGTTGTCGCTCCAGTCGGGCACGACAACCCAGTCCACCGGTTGTTGCGCGCGGCCATGCCAGTAGCGATGGCGGGGCATGGACGAGGCGATGGCAGCGGCATAGCCCTTGCTCGACACATAACGCTCAAGGGTGGGGGTGGAGGCGATGAACAGCAGGTAGTAGGGGCGTTCGCCGCGGTAGTCCACCGCGCCGCCGCGATAGGTGTAATACTTGCCGTCGAAGTCGCCCACGCACTGATGCACGAGCACGCTCTTGCCCTCGTGCTTCTTGAAGGTGGACGCCACGAGGCTGCGCTCCTCATTGAGCAACTTGTCGATGCTCAGGTCCTTGGTGTCGGCGGGCGAGTAGATGAGGTCGGTCACCAGCACGCTCACCTCGCTGGGGCCTTGCGTGGAGAGGATGCGGTCGAGAATTCGGCCAAAGTCGGTATAGGCGGGATTGCCCACGCCGGCCGTCGAGGCATAGATGTCGCGGTCTTGCAAAAAATCGTCAATGCTGCCCTGGTAGGGGTAGATGTCGTTGTTGACGATGTGCAGGCTCACATCGTCGCGCTTTCCGGGGAAGGCGTTGATTAGGTCATTGACCGATGCCTTGAGCAGCCCTCTTCCTCCCGGGCGGTCATAGGGCACCATGCTGCCGCTGCGCTCGAGATAGATGCTCAGTTGCAGCGGTGGCATGGCGAGTGCCGCCACGTTCCAGTGCATGGGCGGGCGCATCTTGGCAGCCATGTCGTTCACATAGGTGTCCAGCGATTGATAGTCCACCGTGCCATCGGGGGCCAACAGATGTCCATAGGAGTCCTTGTCGGCCGTGACGAGCGCCACAATGTCGTCGAGGCGCTCGGCGGTGGTATCGCCTTGCACAAGTGCCTGCTTGATGGCGCGGTCGAGCGCACCGCCACCGCAGCCGCTCAGCAGCAGCGACAGCGTTGCAAATAATGCCGTGTAGAAAAATGATTTCCTCATTGCGCGCAATTATCCATTTTAATCTACAAAGTTAGCAAAAACTGCGCACAACCACAAATATAATCCCCACCCCCCCGCCGTTTGGACAAATACCGCGGCTCGGCAGGGGTTTAAAGTGCCTCTCCGCGGCACGCAGCGTGGTCAAAACAGTCGTAGCAACGAGTGCCTCGAACTTTGTTTGGCCGTTTCACTGTCTGCCCTCAAAAATGCTTGGGAAAATATTGGCGAAGTCGCGTTTGGGGGTGGGGTGTTGCGTGGTTTGTCGAAAAATCTGTAATTTTGTGGCATGATGAGCGAGACCGACCATATCACCGCTGCGCCAGCCGACCGTTTGCACCGCTTTGAGGGCGATGTGAGCGAGTTGGCTCTTCCCGCGCGCTTTGGCGACCCGTTCCACTACGTGGTGCATCCGCTTGCCGAGGCTGCGTCGCGCCAGGTGCGCCGCTATGCGCTGTCGCGCGCCGACTGGGCCGCCGACCTTGCCGCCGGCAAGATGCTGGGCGTGCTCGTGGTGCGCGATGCCCACGGCGAGATGGGGTTTCTTGCCGCCTTCTCGGGCAATCTGGCCGGCGACAACAATCATCCCTATTTCGTGCCGCCCATCGTCGATTTGCTCGACCCCGACGGTGTATATCGCCGCGGCGAGGCCGAAATCTCCGCCATCAACCGCGAGATAGCGCAGCGCGCCCAAAGTGCCGAATTGGCGACCCTGCGGCAACAGTTGGCCGCCGCCGAGGCCGTTCACGATGCCCAACTTGCGTCGATGGACGAGCAGATGCGTGCCGCCAAGACGCGTCGTCACGCCCTGCGCGCCAGCGGTGCCTTGAGCAGCGAGGAAAGCGCCGCCCTGGACCGCGAGAGCGCACATCTCAAAGCCGAGCGCAAACGTCTGCGCGCGCGCCACGACGCCCACCGCCAGCAGTTGCAACAAGCCATCGCCGCCCACGAGCAAGCCATCGCCAGCCTCAAGACGCGGCGCGCCACCATGAGCGAGGCCTTGCAGCGACGCCTGTTCACCCTCTACGAGGTGAGCAACGCCCACGGCGAGCGGCGCACCGTGCTCGACGTATGGCAGTGGTATGCCAGCAACTACGACCCGTCGCGCGCCGGCTTGCCGCCAGGGGGCACGGGCGAGTGTTGCGCGCCCAAGTTGTTACAATATGCCTATGACCACCGTTTGTGCCCCGTGTGTATGGCCGAGTTTTGGGTATGCGACCCCACACACGACGGCGAGGTGGAAAACCGTCGCAACGGCGATTATTGTCAGGCGTGCGAACACAAGTGCCGTCCGTTGCTCACCTTCATGCTCCAGGGCCTCGACGTGGAACGGGCGACCCCCGCGAGCGATGACCTCGAGGTGGTCTATTGCGACGAACTCATGGTGGTGGTGAACAAGCCCGCCGGCATGCTGTCGGTGCCCGGGCGCGACCACGACATGGCCTCGGCACTAACCATAGCCTCGGCCAAGCAGGGCGAACAGTTGCTCGAGGTGCATCGCCTCGACATGGCCACCTCGGGATTGCTGGTGCTGGCACGCACGGCGCAGTCGCAACGCGAGTTGCGCGCCATGTGGGAGCGAGGCGAGGTGAGAAAGACCTATGTGGCGGTGGTCGACGGCGTGCCCAGTCGTGCCGAAGGCGAAATCGCCCTGCCTCTGCGTCCCGACTATGCCCTGCGTCCGCGCCAAGTGGTGGACATGAGCGGTGGCCGCCATGCTGTGACGCGCTATCGCGTGGTGACCGTGGACCACGGGCGTGCGCTGGTGGAGTTCCACCCGCTCACGGGCCGCACCCACCAGTTGCGCGTGCACTCGTCGCACCCTCAAGGACTGGGTTGCCCCATCGTGGGCGACGCGCTCTATGGGCGCGCTGGCAGCCGCCTCATGCTTCACGCGGCAAGGCTGCAATTTTCCGATGGCCTCGTGCTGAGCGCCCCGGTGCCCTTTGGGCTGGATTAGTCCTTCTTGATGGCGACGGCGCGCGTCACGTCGAGCGGCTTCTTGGGCTTCAAGCGACGACGGAGCGGATTGGGCTCGTGAAGCACATACTCACAATAGTAGGAGATGATGAGCGTGGTGAGCGGCAGGCCGATGATGAGGCCCGTGAATCCCAGCACATAGGCCCACAGCGAGAGCGCCAGGAACACGATAGCGGGATTCAAGCCCATCTGCTGCTTCATGATGGCCGGAATGAGCACCATGTCTTGAATGAGTTGGCACACGCAGTAGGCCACGAGCGTCCATCCCGCCAGCACCCAGAAACTGCCTCCCGTGGCCACGCTGGCCACCAGACACAAGAATGCGGCAACGGGAATCGACGCCAACTGCAAATAGGGCACCATGTTGAGCACCCCCACCGAGAGGCCAAAAATGATGGCCATGGGCAGCCCGATGATGTAGAACTCGATGGCAAAGATAATGCCCACGAACAGCGACACAAGCGCTTGGCCGCGGAAATAGCGGCTCATGGTTTGCTGCACATCACCCAGCACTCGGAACGACATGCGGCGATAGTTCTTGGGAATCGCGCTTTTGAACGCCTTGGACAACTTGTCGAAGTCGAGCAGCACAAAGAACATGTAGAGCAACACGATGAGCGACGAGACAATGCTCATCAACACGCTCAGCGTGGTGCCCAGCACCGACCAGGTGCCGTTGGCCACATTGGTGGCCATCTTAACCCATTGCTCGCCGCTGAGCATCGTCGTGAGTTCTTGCACATCGACATACTGGCGGATGTATTCCTGCACGACGGCGGGAATGTAAGGGATGTGGAACGATGCCTTGGCATAGGCGGCGAGCATCTTGGTCATGTTCACCACCTCCTGTGCCACATAGGGGATAACCAGCCATCCGGCCAGCGTGAGCACCCCAATGACCAGCAGCAGCGCAAGTATCACATTCACCCCACGACTACGGATGTGGGTGATTCTGGCCACCAAGCGCACGATGGGGTCGAGCACGTAGGCCAAAATGAAGCCCAACAAAAACGGCAGCAGCACCGGGGTGAGGTAATTGATGAGATAGATGCCCACGCCCACTCCCACGATGGTAATCACCATGCGCACCACGCGGTCGAAGTCATATTTCTTAGTAGCGTTCCTTTCCATAGCAAACATTCAAATTGCAACAAGGTACAAAATTACATAGTTTGTGCGCTTTTTCAAAGTTTTGTGGCAAAAAGTTGGTTCTTTGCTCCCGCTCCACTACCTTTGTGTGCAATATGACGCCGCGCACTCCCACATTACTTGTCATCACTGGCCCCACCGGGGTCGGCAAGACCGCTGTAGCCATTGAGGTGGCCCGGCAGATTGGTTGCGACATCGTGAATGCCGACTCCCGTCAGGTGTATCGCGACCTCCCCATTGGCACGGCAGCCCCCACCGCCGCCGAGCGCGCCCTGGTGCCTCACCACCTGGTGGGTTTCCTGCCGCTCGAGGCGCAATACAGTGCGGCGCAATATGAGTCCGACGTGCTCGCCCTGTTGCCGCAGTTGTGGCAACGTGCGCCCGTGGCAGTGTTGTGCGGCGGCTCCATGCTCTATGTCGACGCCGTGTGCCGCGGCATCGACGAGTTGCCCACCATCTCGACCGAGGTGCGCGAGGCGGTGCGCGACAAGTTGGCCCGCGAGGGACTCGATGCGCTCGTCGACGAGTTGCGCACCCTTGACCCCGACTACTGCGCCACCCTCGACCTGCACAATACCCGTCGCGTGGCGCATGCCGTGGAGATATGTCGGCAAGCCGGCGTGCCCTATTCGTCGCTGCGCACCGGTCAGGCCAAGCAACGTCCCTTCAACATCGTCAAGGTGGGCCTCAACATGGCGCGCGAGGAGTTGTTCGACCGCATCAACCGCCGAGTGGATGCCATGATAGCCGCCGGGCTGGAACAAGAAGCGCAACGCGTGTATGCGTTGCGCCATCTCAATGCCCTCAACACAGTGGGCTATAAGGAATTGTTTGCCATGATGGACGGCACGATGTCGCGTCAGGTGGCCATTGAGCGCATCAAGAAGAATACGCGCGTCTATGCCAAGAAACAACTCACCTGGTATCGTCGCGACCCGCTCATCGAGTGGCAGCACCCCAGCGGCGCTGCCCAGGCCATCATTCGCCGTCTACAACAGGTTTTGTGAGTTCTTGCAGGTCGGCAATCGCCTTCATGGCGCGACCATTGTTGTTGTCCCACAGTCCGGCGTTGTACCAACCATACTTAGTGACGGGATTTTGCCAGTTCACATTGTATTCGTTGGCCTCGGGCCACCACCAGAACAGTCCGGTGACGTTATTGTAGTTGCGCAGCAGCGCCACAAGTTCTTGCGTGAACTGTTGCTGGCCACTCTCGGTGTCGGCATAGGTGACCGTGGAGGGCACGTCGTCGGGCTTATAGGCGTGATACCAGCCCGTTTCCACAATCATAATCTCCTTTTTGCTGGTTGCGACATTGGCCGTGAGGCGGTCGATGGCCGTTTTCAGCACCGAGAGGGGGCCGTGGAATCGCGGATAGTAACTCAAGCCCACGATGTCGTAGTCCATGCCGTAGAGGCGCGTGTAGTATTGCACCAGGTCGTTAGGCTTGGTGGTGCGCTCGCTGTGGATGATGATTTTGGCATTGGGGCACTCGGTGCGGCATGCTGCGATGGCGCTGTTGAGCAGATTCCTGAAACGCGGCCAGTTGGCATCGTCCCAGGGATACACCTTGAGCAGCGAACTGGCACTGCTGCCGCGCTTGCCCCAGCACATGCCGTAGGAAATCTCGTTGCCCGTCTGGATGTAGTCGGGCGTTGCACCGGCTTCGTTGAGCGCTTGCAGCACCTCGGTGGTGTATTCGCCGATTTTCACCGTCAGTTCCTCGTCGGAGAGTCCCACCCATGCGTCGGGCGTATATTGCTTCACCGGGTCGGCCCAACTGTCGCTGTAGTGGAAGTCGAGCATGAACTTGAGCCCGGCTTGCTTGATGCGCACGGCGAGCGGCAAGATGTAGTCCAAATCCTGGCACACGCCCTCGCCAATCTCGGTAGAGGGGGCTTTGCTCGGGTCGACAAACAGACGCAAGCGGATAGCAGTCCACCCTTGCTCCTTGAGGTAGTTGAGCAGGTCGCCAGTGATTTTCTTGTTGTTCACGTCGCGATAGATGGCTCCGGCGGCCTCGTAACTGGGCAGCAGCGAGATGTCGCCACCCACCACGGCACGCGGTTTGCTAATGCCGGGGTCTAATCCAGCCAGAATGTTGACCACGACGGCTATGTCGGCAGCCGAGACTTGGCCGTCGCCAGTCACGTCGCAATCATAGGTATTGGAGAGACCGGCAAGGTGGTTCACAATTTCCGCCACATCGACCGATGTCACTTGTCCGTCCAAATTTACATCGCCCAATTTAGCGGCTGAACTATTCAGACTTATCGTTACTGCGCAAAAGCACAGCAGCAGTTTGAAAATTCTCATATTGATTAATGGCTTTTAATGGTTTCCACTGCAAAAGTAATCATTTCGCCCCAATTTTCAAAAAAATATCTCTTGCCTTGCCATGGTTTGAAAAGACATTTATTGCCTAAATTCAAGCGGGATGGTGAGTTTGAAAACGATGTTTCTCCCCATGTTCAACACGCCCTGCCGCCCAGTGACAGGATTCACCTCGGCATATTTCAGTCGGCTCAGGTGACTCTGGTAAGCCTTGTTGGTGAGGTTCGTCCCCATCACGCTCAGGCACGCCACCCGTCGTCCCTGGAACATGATGTCGGTGCCAATTGCGGCATTGAGCAGGCAGTAGGCTGGTGTTGCTGTCTCGGTGTTGTCGGCGCGGTAGTAGTGGTTTTGCTTGAAGTTGTAGTCCACTCCCAGCGAGACATACACATTGTTCAGCAACCTTCCGTCATGAAGGATTTCCCATTTCAAGTCGCCTTGCCAGCGTGGTGCCGGGGTGAATGGCAGATACTTGGTTTCCAATGGTTGATGCAACTGCACGGCGTTGACCATGGCAAAACTGGTGCCCAAATGCAGGAAATGCCACGGGTGGATGTCGAGCGCGAGTTCACATCCCAGCAGTTGCGCATCGCCGCTGTCGTAGCGATAGGTCATGAGTTCGTCGTCGATGACCTCGCCCGTGCGATGGATGAAGATATAGTTGTCGATGCGATTGGCAAACAGCGACAACTGTGCATCTATCCA
>CACWKM010000023.1:29029-30148 GCA_902761475.1 uncultured Bacteroidales bacterium | reverse complement strand
AAATCTCCTAATACAACATACAAATCATCAACAATAAGCCACGGAAAATGCTGCCGATTCTCAGGGCTTGTCCATGGGAATCCATCAATTGATGCAGCTTGCGACTCCTCCAATGAGGCAAAATGCTGCTTCGCTATTCCATAAACCATTCGGCTGGACCGTAATTCAGCTTTCATATCGACACTCCTTGAAGAAAACCTTTTGGTTAAGAGCCGAAACACAACGCGGCAAACACCTTACTGGCGCCTGCGCCTCTTGCCCTTTTGAGTATTTGCCTTACTATCCATTAATTGCAATCCCTCACCCCACATGGCTATATTTTCTAGATCTCTCTCAAGTTGTCTTCGAAGATTATCATTGTTTAGCTCATCATGATAACGCTCATGCTCATATAGCGCATTCACCCAATAGTCTTTCCTGCCATCTATCCGACTGCCATTCTCACCATTAAATTCCGCGAACTTTTGAGATAGCAACCGTAGCCCATTTATCTGTTCTACATGTTCGCGCAACACATTTTCAAGCGGGATAACATGATCGATCGTAATGTCGTTCCAGTTCGGTGCCGTTTCACCACGATTGCGCAACACATTTTGCTCTTTCTCTATGCCGAGATATCGTCGCCCAACTAAGTTTGCAGCAATTCCAGTAGTTGATGACCCTGCGAATGGATCAAGAATCCATGCGTTCTTGTCGGTAGACGATAATATAATGCGTGTCAACAAGGCCAATGGTTTTTGTGTGGGGTGCTTTCCGCATGATTTTTCCCATGGTGCAATGGCAGGCAATCGCCACACGTCGGTCATCTGTTTGTCGTCATTCAGCATTTTCATTAGTTCATAATTGAATTTATGTGTTTTTTTTGCTGATTTGCGAGCCCAAATGATGAACTCTGTAGAATATGTGAAGTAGCGGCATGAAATATTGGGTGGTGGGTTGGTCTTAGCCCAGGTGATAATATTTAGAATTTTAAACCCAAGGCTTACAAGACTATTGGCCACCGAGAAGATGTTATGATAAGTTCCACTTATCCAGATGGTCCCGTTGTCTTTTAACTTTTCACGACAAAGCCCTATCCATCTAATGTTAAAATCATCAATCTGTTTTTGAGGCATGCCT
>CACWKM010000023.1:0-29015 GCA_902761475.1 uncultured Bacteroidales bacterium | reverse complement strand
ACTGTGGCAACAGTTCAAAAGTATCGCCATGAAGAATGTTGAAATCATGGCTGGTAGAGCGGTAATATGGAATTATCTTATTCATTTTGGTTTTGGCATGAGCACACTGGCATCCAGAGCGCAGCAAAAAGCCTAGAATGTTGTTTCTCCTAAAGATTTAACAAATTCGTAAATTGATGTTAGATTGTACACATTAGGTATGGCATAAAAAGCTTCCTCTAATTTGTTCCTTGCAGATCGCCACCCAATGCCATCTGTAATCCAAACGAACTCAAAACCTTCTACAGAATTTATTTTGGGAGAGAGTTCGGAGTAGGCGCGTGCTACTTCATTAAGTTTCGATCCACCACCACTATAGAAATTCACCTCAATCAAATATTTACAGTGTGGAGTTTCAATCACAAAGTCAAAACGTTTCTTGTCTTCTCCGAGGATGGCAAGCTCGTGATATTCAGTTGAATATACTTCTTGTCGAAACGCGATGCCAAATCGATTAAAGATATCTGCAACATAATTTTCCATCAAATGTCCACTACGGTTCTTGCGAGCATTCGTGTCAAGTCCTGTCTCAACTCCAAAAACGTAGTCAACAAGATTCTTAACCTGTTTCTTCTGTAAAACTTCGTCTAAGCCTGTAGCATGAATGTATTCTATCACGCTTTCAACATCATTGAAAAAATTGCTTATCAACTTAACTGTGCCATCGGCTAGAATTGCCTTTTTCTTGTCGGAGGTCCTGACTGCAATGAGAATATCCAGAATGCTAAAAACTTTAGGGTTTTCATTCCACAATCTACGTATTGCACCATCTAAGTCATCTTGTCCAATCAAGTAATTTAGTTGATTCAACTTGATAGCAATAGAGTCAACATTGCCACTTATTTTTTTGAAGTCGCAATAAAAATCAAGGGTCGCGTTCGTCTCTTTGAGTTGCGACATAAACTTATCAAACTGTTCTTTGGTATGCATGTTCAGACTGTGATATTGATAATGGCTTATACTGGCGTGGAGAGGAATTACATTTGTCTTGTATGTTGAAATTTGAGATAAGCAGTTCTGTTAATTTTCCACGTTTTTGTGGATTGGCATTTATTGCTCTCGACGCCCACACCCTATCTATTCTATAGCCATCGTAGATGTCTTCAAAAAAAGAGTCAGTGCTATTATATGCCGAGCAATCAGAATTGCTAAGCATCCACAATACATTAGCACATTGTGAGATGGTGCGACAAAACTGAGCAAGCTCAATTTGTTGTTGGTCGCCGAAACCCTCTTTTGCATAGTTGTTAAAACAGGATGTGTTATTTAGGGGGCGATATGGTGGGTCAAAATAGAAAAACGTGAGTTCGTTATCTGCGATTTCATCTTTGGTCTGACTATAATCCCCCGTTGTGATTTTTACGTCATAACGATTCAACAATTCGCTATCGGCAAGAATTAGATTTTCATTGCAGATGGTCGGTCTTGCGTATTTGCCAAATGGCACATTGAAAAAACCATTAGCATTTTCTCTATAGAGTCCGTTGAAACATGTTCGGTTCAAGAACAATAATAGGGCTGATTTTTCAGTTTGCATGAGGGTTCCTTCATTGAAATGTCGTCGCATTTCAAGAAAAAATGCCTTTTGTGACTCTTGATTTGCTAATGAATTGTAATGTTTTTCAATTGTCCTAAGATTAGACACCAATTCCTCTGGCTTTTCTTTTATCGTTTGATATGTAGCCGTCAGATTTGGATTTATATCGTTGATGACAACTCGTATGATATGGGGAAAATGCTGGAGGATAAAAAAAAGCATTGCTCCACCGCCCACAAACGGCTCGATATAGGTGAATTCGTTGTCATATAATATTTGTGGCAAGGCCATCTCAAGTTGAGGCAAAAGTTTTCCTTTGCCTCCAGCCCATTTGAGAAATGGTTTTGCTACATGTGTGGTTCTTTCAAACATAAGCAACCTGCTACTTACACACTACAAAGTTAGTGCTTTTTTTTGAATATTAAAAATGAGTTGGACTCAAGGTGTGAGGTGCTGCTTGCAATGCTGTTTGCGGGGGTTATTTGTCGGGGTGGAGTGTGGGTGGTGTGGTGGTGGCCGATGCGTTGCGTTGGAGGTTGCTCAGTCGCATGTGTGCGATTGCCGAGTCGTGAAATGCGCGCCTGAATTCGCCGGAGGTCATGGCGGCGATGCGCTGGGGGGTGAGGTCCATCACGCTGGGCAGTGGCGCGAAGGGCTGGACGGTGGTGGGGCGGGCATGGCGGTTGTGCGGACACACCTGCTGGCAGATGTCGCATCCGCACACTTGTCCGTGCAGCACTTGTGCGGCCCATTCGGGCAGGTCGCCGCGGTGCTCGATGGTGAGGTAACTCAGGCAGCGGTTGGCGTCGACGGCTTCTCCGTCCTTGAGCGCTCCGCCGGGGCACACGCGTTCGCAAGCATGGCAGTCGCCACAGGTGAGCGTGCAAGGCTCGGAGGGCTCAAGCACGGCGGTGGTGACGATGACGCCCAGAAAGAAGTAACTGCCTCGCCCCGGGATGATGAGCGTGTTGTTGCGCCCTATGAATCCCACTCCGGCCTTTTGCGCCCAGTAGCGTTCGCGCAGCGGCGCCGTGTCGACGCAACAACGCGTGGCACCACCGCACACTTGCGTCACAAACTGCGCGAGTGCTTCCATGCGCTCACGCATCACGAGGTGATAGTCCTTGCCATAGGCATAATAGGCCACCCGTGCGGCTTGTGGCGGCTGCGTGGTGGCGGGGAAATAGTTCATCGCCACGACGATGAGCGACTGTGCGCCATCGAGCAACTGCCGCGGGTCGTTGCGCAGGTCGCGATTGCGCTCGGCCCATGCCATGCGTGCATGGTGGCCGAGCGCAATCCATTGGTCGTGTTGTCTCACTGCCTGAGCCTCGACTGCTGTAGCGCGCGCGAAACCACAAGCGTCAAATTCCAACTCGTGGGCGCGCTCGGCGATAAGCGCGTTGAGGGTGCTCATGGTTCTCCCATGGAGATGCGCTGCAACTTGTAGCCTTGCTCTTGGAGCCACTCAATGGCTCGCGGCAGCGCATATTTCATGTTTTTCTCGGCTTTGAGCGAGTCGTGAAACACGATGATGGAGCCATTGCGCGTGTAGCGTTTCACGTTGTTCAACACCTGTTCGCCGGTGAGTTTGCGGTTGTAGTCGCGTGTCACCAGGTCGTACATGATGATGGTGAAGCGTTCGCGCAGCACGTGGCTCTGCCCCCATCGCATGAGGCCGTGGGGTGGGCGGAACAACGGACTCTGGATGAGTTCGTGCGCCTTGAATACGTTGCGCAGATAGGTGTGCGTGGTCACATGAGCCCCCTGCAGGTGGTTCATGGTGTGGTTGCCCACGCTGTGTCCGCGTCGCTTGATTTCCTCAAACAGTTCGGGGTTGCGTGCCACATTGTCGCCCACGCAGAAGAAAGTGGCCTTCACGCCATAGTGGTCGAGGGTGTCGAGCACCCACGGCGTGACCTCGGGGATGGGGCCATCGTCGAAGGTGAGATAGACGGTGTGCTCGCGCTTGTGGATGCGCCACACTGTCTCGGGGAACAGCATGCGATAGAGCAGCGGCGGTTGTTCTATAAACACGGTGCGTTTACTCGCCCTCCTCGGCGGCTTGGCCAGTGCTGGCCGGCTGTTCTTGTGCTTTCAGCAAGGAATACACGCGGTCCATGCTCAGCCCATGGTTTTCGAGTTTGACCATGAGTTTCTCAAACCGCTTCTCGTCGTACTGCGCCATGGCGGTGATGAGTTGCGGGAAGTAGCGGCGCTCAATGTAGTAGTCGGTATTGGTGAGGCGGTCGTAGTTGCTGGGCGAGAGCGACTGGTAGTAGCGCAGATAGTCGCTGTAGCGCAGTATTTCGCTCTCGAGCAGGTCGACGGCCTTCTTCTTGGCTTGCTCGCTGGTGGCGCCGGTGGTCATCTCGCCCACCATGTGGTAGATGTCGGCGATTTGCATTCCCATCTGCACGCTCAGCGGCGATGCCTTGACGGGCAGTTTGGCCATCATCAAGTCCACCACTTTGTAGGCGCGGTCCACGCGGTCGGCCGAGTAGGCCTTGCTGTCCTTGCCCATGAAGGTGTTGTTGCCCTCCTTGATGGCTGCCTCGGCGGTAGCAGCCTCGTTGAGCAACGAGGAGGCCAGGTCGAGCATGGCGGTACGCGTGGTGGTGACCATGCGGCGCACGGTCTCGTCGAGGTAGAGCGAGCCGGCGGGAGCCACATCGAGGCCGCCCCAGCGGAACTTCGTGGTGACGATGTCGTACATCTTGTCGGTGTTGCACACGATGCTGTAGTCGTTGTTGTCGTCGCGAATAGGCGTCACCTGATAGGCCATGCCCGTGTTGCGCAGATAGGGCGTGAGGCCCACGTGATAACTGTCGGGCACCGTCATGGCGAAGTAGCAGGGACGTTTCCATCCCTGGTCAATGCTCGAGGCGATGAGGTCGAGCGACATCACCTGGCTGGAGGTGAGACCGCTTCCCTGGCTGGCGAGGTTGCAGCGGATGACCTCCTCGGCCATGTCGCGCTCCTGCTGACCGATGACGCCAGCCGCCACGGCTTGCTCGGCATCGACGGGAATAAAGGTGTTGGCAAAGCGTATCTCGTTCACGCCATAGGCGTTGTTCTTGCTGTTGGGACCATAGAGTTCGGCCAGCGACTTGATGAGGGGCACCGGCATGCTGTCGGGCTGAATGATGTAGTTGTACACATGGTTGTCGTAGGCATAGGTGGTGCTGTTGGCCTGCATGGGCAGCGGTGCGCTCTCGTAGGCCCAGCGTTGCATCTGGCCGATGTACCAGTCGGTAGCCAGATAACTCAGGTTCACCACACGCACGTCGGTGCGGTAGTTCTCCACCTCTTGCAGGTACCACAGCGGGAAGGTGTCGTTGTCGCCGTTGGTGAAGATGATGCCGTCCTTGTCGACGCTCGACAGGTAGTTCATGCCGAAGTCGCGTGCGGTATATCGTCCGCTGCGGTCGTGGTCGTCCCATGTCTGGCTCACCATCTGCAAGGGCACTGCGAGTCCCACCAGGGCTGCCACAGCGGCGAGGGTGAGCACGGTGCTGTCCTTGGCGGGCTGTACCTTGCCGTCCTTGTCCTTGCGCTTGGCCAGGGTGAGCATGAGTCGCCACAGTCCTGCCACGCCCATGCCTATCCAGATGGCGTAGGCATAGAATGAGCCGGCATAGGCATAATCGCGCTCACGCGGCTGGCTCGGCGTCTGGTTCAAGTAGAGTACAATGGCGATGCCCGTCATGAAGAACAGGAAGAACACCACCCAGAACTGCTCGATGCCTCGCTGGCCCTTGTAGGCCTGCCACAGCAAGCCGATGATGCCCAGCAACAGCGGCAGCATGTAGAACACGTTGTGACCCTTGTTGCCCTTGCCGTAGTCGTCGGGCAGCAGCGTCTGGTCGCCCAGGCGCAGGTTGTCGATGACGGGGATGCCGCTAATCCAGTTGCCCTGGGTGATTTCGCCCATGCCCTGGATGTCGTTCTGGCGACCGGCGAAGTTCCACATGAAGTAGCGCCAATACATGTAGTTGAGTTGGTAGTCGATGAAGAAACGCAAGTTCTCGATAAACGTGGGGCGCAAGCGTTTTTCGGTGGCTATGGCGCGTCCGTCGGCGTCGAGGGTGGTGGTGGCGTCGACCATCTCGCCCTGCATGCCCAGCCACTGCTTGTACTCGCGTTCGTGCCGCTCATCGTGGATGCGCGGGAACACCATGTTCTGCTCGGGGCTGTACTTGTAGTCGGTCTTGCGGCCGATGGGCACATAGCGGTCGGGGTCGCTGGGATTCTTCTTCACTTCTTGGGCATATTGCATGCGCCCTTCCTTCACCACCGGCTTGAGTGTGCCCGTGGAGGGGTTCTCCTGATACATCACCTGGCTATAGAGCGTGCGGCCGTAGACGAGTGGTGTCTCGCCATATTGCTCACGGCTCAAGTACTTGGTCAGCGCATAGGTGTTGCACGGCGAGTTCTCGTCGAGCGGCGTGAGCGCCGAACTGCGAATCAAGATGAGCGCATAACTGGCAAAGCCCACAAAGATGACCATCACGCAGAGCACCACGTCGGTGAGCACGCGCACGGGCAACTTCTTGCAGAAGTAGAACAAGTAGATGGCCAGTGCGGCGGTGAGCACAAACGGGATGAGCAGGCTCTCGCCCAAGAACAGCATGCCACTGAGCACGATGGAGACGATGAACGACAATTTCATGCGCAGTTCGCTGTTGCGCGTGTAGAGTTCCCACAATGCCCACGCCAGCGCGGCCATGAGCACGATGGCATAAATGAGCACACCGCTATTGAACGGCAGGCCCAGCGTGTTCACGGCGAACAGGTCGAAGTATTGACCCAGTTCCACAAAGCCGGGCTCCAGGCCGTAGAGGATGAGCACGATGATGACAAACGACACCAGCAGCGCAATGAGCGACCCCTTGACGTTGGTCTCGCGCCACTTGCGGTAGTAGAACACCAGTGCGATAGCCGGGATGCACAGCAGGTTGAGCAAGTGCACGCCCAGCGACACGCCAAACACGTAGGCAATCAGGATGAGCCAGCGGTCGCTGCCGGGCTCGTCGGCGTGGTCTTCCCACTTGAGCGCCAGCCAGAACACCAGGGCGGTGCAGAACGACGAGAAGGCATAGACCTCGGCCTCCACAGCCGAGAACCAGAACGTGTCGCTCCAGGTGTAGGCCAGGGCACCGGCGATGCCACTGCCCATAATCACCAGGTATTGCGACAGCGAGAAATTCCCGTCGTCATCGGGTTTCACCAGTCGTCGCACCAGATGCGTGATGGTCCAGAACAGCAACAAGATGGTTGCCGCGCTGAACAGTGCGCTCATGGCGTTGACGCACTTGGCCACCGCCATCACGTCGCCGCCAGCAAAGTTTGCCGCAAAGCGCGCGGCAAGGATGAAGATGGGGTTGCCGGGCGGATGGCCTATTTCGCTCTTAAAACCTTGTGCAATGAATTCGGGGCAGTCCCAAAAACTGGCTGTGGGCTCCAGCGTGAGCAGGTAGGTCACAGCGGCTACCAGGAATACGAGCCAGCCGATGGTGTTGTCGATAAGTCGGAATTTTTTCATCGTCTATTCTGAAAAATGCGTAATCATGCAATATAATGGGGCAAAGGTAACTATTTTTCACCACATAGGCCGTGGTTTTTCTGGTTTTTACTTTTTTTTACTAATTAGTCACCTTCGGGGGTTCAGTCGTTGAGTTGCTGCACGTAGTGGTAGAGTTTGCGGTAGAAAGGGTGCCGGGTGAGCGTGCTCACCGAGCCCAAGATGAAGAGTTTGCAGCGCGCTCTAGTGATGGCCACGTTCATGCGTCGCAGGTCTCTCAAGAAGCCTATTTGCCCCTCGTCGTTGGCGCGCACGAGGCTGATGATGACGATGTCGCGCTCCTGTCCTTGAAAGCCGTCGACGGTGTTCACGGCGATGCGGTTGCGCAGCGGCCGCAGGGTGTCGTTGCGGCGCACCAGTTGTCGCAGGTGCTGCACTTGCGCGCGGTAGGGCGAGATGATGGCCACGTCGAGGTGCTCGTCGAGCATGCGCTCGCGCCCGATGCGCTCCACATAGCCGGTGAGCGTGGCGATGGTGAGTTGCGCCTCGGCACGGTTGATGCGCCCATAGCCGTCGCCCACCATTTCCTCCTGGCCGTCGAGGTCGCAGGTGTCAATCCATGTGATGGCCGTTTCCCAGTCGAGGATGCTGCGGTGGCGCACTTGTGGGGCACTCTCCACCTGTGAGCCATAGAACCAGTCGCTCGAGAAACGCATGATGTCGTCGTTCATGCGGTATTGCACCTTGAGCAGGGTCACCACTTGCGGATTGGTGGTGACGATGCGTTCCATGAGCGTGGTGCCGAGTCCGCCACGCAGCGCTTCCACGCATTTGATGGTGGGCGGCAGTTGACAGTGGTCGCCGGCAAGAATCACGCGGTTGGCGCGTGCGATGGCTATCCAGCACGCCGCTTCGAGCGCTTGGGCAGCCTCGTCGATAAACAGTGTGGCGAAGTGCGTGCCGTCGAGCACGCGGTTGGCGCTGCCGGCCAGCGTGCACGCAATGACGCGCGCATTGCCCATGATGGTGTTGTGGATGTTCACTTCCAGTTCGGCGATGCGACTTTTCAGGCGGTCGATGCGCTGGTGGTAACTCTCTCCGCCGTGCCGCGAGGCGCGCATCTCGCGCAGCGTCTTGCGCGCCGCCCACAGTTGCGGATAGTCGGGGTGGTCCTCGAAACGACGCTCATAGGTCTGTGCGAGCATGGCGTCGGTCACGCGGGTGGGATTGCCCACGCGCAGCACGTCCACGCCGCGCTCCATCAGGCGCTCGCTAATCCAGTCCACCGCCATGTTGCTCTGTGCGCACACCAGCACCTGGCTCTCGCGGTGCAGGGTCTCGTAGATGGCCTCGACCAGCGTCGTGGTCTTGCCGGTGCCCGGCGGACCGTGCACCACTGCCACGTCCTTGGCGCGCAACACCTCGTTCACCGCCTGCTCTTGTGTGGCGTTGAGCCACGGAAACCGCAGCGGGGCGAAGGTGAACTGCTTGGTGAGGCTGCGGTGGTAGAAGATGTCACGCAGTTCGGCCAGTCGGTTGCCTCGCGCCTTGATGACGCGGTCCAGGGCGCCCATCATGAGGCGGTGGGTCGTCTCGTCGAACGACAGACTCACGCCCAAGCGCTGTGCGCCGTGCAGTTTGGCCACGGCAGCCTCATTGGGCACGATGACCACCATGCGCAACGACTCGGCATAGTTCACCGTGGCGCTGAAGTCCAGGTAATTGATGTCGTCGGTGCCGCTCACGTCGAAAAAGGCCACCTGGCGACCATGCTCGAAGTTGTGCTCCACGTCGGCCTCGTCGGGCGACCGGTTCACCTCCACCACGAGTTGGTTGAGCGAGTTGTAGTAACTGCGCCCCAGGGTGGCCGGCCACCAGCAGTCGCCTCGCTTCACGCGGCGGCCTATGCCCATGGCCTGGGTGAGACGGCGAAACTCCTCCCGCTCGTGTTCATACTCGAGTTGGAGGAGTAGGCGTTGTCGCTGTAGGTCGTTGACGGTCACAATGCCAATGTGTTATTCCTCTCGCATCAACTTGTCGGTGTATTCGCTGATGCGCTGCAATTCTTGTGGAATCTTGATGCGCTGCGGGCAGTGCGGCTCGCAATGTCCGCACCCTATGCAGTGGTCGGCCTGCCGTTCGCGTTCCACGGCGCGGTTCATGCCCACCAGGTAGGCGCGGCGTGCGGCGGCATAGGTGGGGTCCATGCGGTCGTGCGGCACATGGTCTTCGGCCAGGCACTTGTTGTGCTGCACAAAGATGGCGGGGATGTTGATGCCATAGGGGCACGGCATGCAGTACTTGCAATCGTTGCACGGAATGGTGTTGTAACTCACGATGTCGCCTCCCAGCCGCTCCAGTGCGCGCATTTCCTCCTCGTTGAGGGGTTCCAGCGGGCAATAACTCAGCAAGTTGTCCTTGAGGTGCTCCATGAGTGTCATGCCGCTGAGCACAGTGAGCACGCCGGGCCATGTGCCGGCATATCGAAATGCCCATGATGCGATGGAGCGTTGCGGGTCGCGCTTCTTGACCCTATGTGCCAGCGGGTCGGGCAGATTGGCCAAACGGCCGCCGAGCAGCGGCTCCATGATTACGGCGGGAATGCGGCGTTTCGCGAGTTCGGCATAGAGGTATTTCGCGTCGGTATTGCGGTCGTTGATTTCATTGGCCCACTCCCAATCGAGGTAGTTCAACTCAATCTGCACGAAATCCCACTTCACCTTGCCCTCGTCGTGCATCTTCAGCGCGAGGTCGTAGATGGCGATGTCGCCGTGATAGGAGAATCCCAGGTTGCGCACCACACCCTTGTTGCGTTGCTCAATGAGAAAGTCGAGGATGCCGTTGTCGATGTAGCGTTCCTCAAACTCCTGCATGGCGTCCTTGCCGCCGCCAATGGCGTGCAGCAGCATGTAGTCGATGTAGGTGGTCTGCAGTTCGCGCAACGAGTTGTGGAACATCTCTATTGACGCTGCGCGCGACCGCGTGTCGGGACTGAAGTTGGACAACTTGGTGGCAATGAACAACTTGCTGCGGTCGTGTCGCGCCAGCGCGATGCCCGTGGCGTGTTCGCTCTGTCCCTGGCAGTAGGCTGGCGAGGTGTCGAAGTAGTTCACGCCGTGCTCGATGGCGTAGTCCACCAGTCGGTTCACCTCCTCCTGGTCTATCTCGCTATGTTCCTCGCGTGCCGAGCCGTTACCGCCCACCACGGGCAGGCGCATCATGCCGTAGCCCAGTAGCGACACCACATCGCCCGTGTTGGGGTTGATGCGCATGGTCATCTTTCCCGTAGCAGGTTCATGAGGTGCGCCGGACGACTTATCGCTTGTGCAACTCACGATGGCGGGAGCGGCAATGGTGGCGGTGCCCAGCCCAAGCTTTTTTAAGAAATTTCGTCTATCCACTGTGATGAATTAAGAAAAAAGATGAATTATGAAAGATGAATTCACGAAATGCGGTGCTTAGCGGTTATTAAGTTAATATCTCCAGTTAATAGATTCTTTTGTTTCTCCTTCATTGAGGGGCTTTAAAATACAGGTATAGTATTTGACGCTTCCAATCCATGCTCTCGGCTTAAGAGCAGTAACATAAAAACATATTACACTGTCAAAAGGGGCGCGTTCTAAGTTAAGATCATGCCTATTGAAAAACACATAATCTTGTCTATGTGGCCTACTGTCCCAATTTTCCTCAAAATTCAAAATGTATGCCCAGATTGTGTCGTATGGAGAATCTGTGGGTGATTTGATTAAAGCCATGTATGGCCCGCCGCAATAGCCTTCGTCGGGGCTATGTATCCACTCCGGTTCTGCATACCCGGATGTGGAAGAACCGCTGTCGTTCTCCTCCGTGGGTTCTTCGGGCTCGGGCTCATTCTCGCCACCACAAGCCACCGCCACGTTCAGCAGTAAAAGCCCAAGCACAAAATACAATAAATAATTCTTTTTCATTATGATATGTTTTTTAATAGATTTTATTCCACGATAATTTTCTGTGAATAGGTCTCTCCGTCGAAATGAACTGTTATTACATAGATTCCTTGAGGCCAAGAAGTTGTGTTCAGTTCAAAACGATCACCAACTACGTGAGCGCTAAAGGTCTTTGCCATAGGCTCAGTGGCATATACATCAAGCTCAATGACAATTGAGGAAATGAGCTGAGCAAGTCGGAGAGTTGGGCGCTATCAAAGAAGCGCACAATCAGTTGTGGACAGATGTAAAGGCTGTCGTTGCAGTCGGTGACGTAGCATGGAGATATGTAATCTGGCTGAAACTGCTCTTGTTGAGTAGTTGTTCGTTCTGCATCTTTTTCTGTTGTTACACATCGCACTGCTTCTTTCAGGGAATACTTCCCCACTATGGATAGTTCCTTCTTTGTGTCTTCAATGGGAGTTAAGCTAATATGTTTATCTCCGGCGCTAAAGCCCTGAGGGATATTAGATGCATTCATTATGCAACTAATGGCAATAATTATTGTGATAATCAAAGATGGCTTTTTCATGATGAGTGTGAGTTATTAAGTTAATATCTCCAGTTGATAGTGTCTGTTGTCTCGCCTTCGTTAAGGGGCTTAACAATACAGTAGAAAGAGCAAGCGCTCGTAATATATGCCCCCCAATATTTAATAGCTGTGATGTAGAAGTGGACGGTGTCGTACAAATGCACTTCTTGCTCTCCTAAATCATGTTTATTTAACCATACTCGGTCGCTGAGGCAGGGGAAGGTATAGTCAGTATATGCTGCAATGTTTATCAGTTTCACAAAAATGGTATCTACTTCATCAACATTGAGAATATGTACCACAGCCTTGTATGGACCAGTACAATAGCCATCATCCGGCCCATATGACCAATCGCGATCGTAAGCTGTGTTTCCAACGGGGTAGGAGTCGTTCTCCTCCGTGGGTTCTTCGGGATCGGGTTCATTCTCGCCACCACAAGCCACCGCCACGTTCAGCAGTAAAAGCCCAAGCACAAAATACAATAAATAATTCTTTTTCATGATTGGTGAATGGTTGGATGAGAGTGTTTGTCCATTCTTTATTGTCAGTTGTGCACTTCGTAGCCCTCGACGTAGATGGCCGAGAATGGTCGCGACGGACACACATATTCGCACGCTCCACAACCTATGCATCGCGCCTCGTTAATGTTGGGCACCATGGGCGAGAGTTCGTCGTTCTCGTCGAGCGGCACCATCTCGATGGCGCCGGTGGGGCAGTGGCGGGCGCAGTTGCCGCACGCCACATGCCGGGTGCCGGGCAAGCAGTTCTGCTCGAGCCACACGGGGAAGCCCACATGGATGTCGGTCTTTTCCTCCATGGTGATGGGGCGAATGGCGTCGGTGGGGCACACTTGCGAGCAGCGTGTGCACTCGGGCCGGCAGAATCCGCGCTCAAAACTCATCGTGGGCATCATGAGCGTGGCAAGGTCGTTTGACGGGCGCAACACTTGGTTGGGGCACTGCGCCACGCACAACTGGCACGACGTGCAGTATTTCGCCATGTGCTTCACGCTCAGCGAGCCCGGCGGCGTGACCGTGGCGCGGTGGGTGTGAGCCACTTTTTGCTCGATGGCGGCCAGTCCGCCGTCCACTTTCTTGCCAGCCTGAGCCAGAGCGGCGTCGGCGGCAACGATGGCCGAGCCCACGAGAAACGCGCGGCGACTTGGTTGCTCGGTGCTTGCCGCAGCGGGTTGTTCGGCCGCAGCGGGTTGCGCCGCGGCGCGCGGATGGCCATAGTGCAGGGCACCAAACTCACAACTTGGCAGGCAGTTGCCGCAGGTCACGCAGCGAGTGTAGTCGATGGCGTGGTTCTTGCTGTCGATGCACGACGCTTTGCAGCGATGCGAGCACGCACCGCATGTGCGGCACTTGTCCAGGTCGATGTAGACCTTGAACCACGAGAATCGCGCCAGCACGCCCAGCACGGTGCCCACCGGGCAGATGGTGTTGCAGTAGGTGCGGCCGTGGCGCCATGCCAGCCAGCCCACCACCAACAAGGTGGCGACGGCGACGGCAAACGTGGCGCCCATCTTCACCCACACGTCCACATGGTAGAAGGCATAACTCTCGTAGTGCTCGGCGATGGCTGCCAACGCATTGTTGCCCATGATGTAGAGCGGCTGGAGCAGGTTGGTGGCGATGCGGCCATAGGCGCTATAGGGCGCCAACAGCGCAATCACGGCGTGAATGCCCACTATCATGGCTGCCGTCATGGCGCCAAGCATGAGGTAGCGCAGCCACCACTTGGCGGGGCTGTAGTTGAAGCGGCGCTTCGCCTTCTTGCCGCCAAAACGCTCATGGAGCCAACTCACCAGGTCTTGCAGCATGCCCAGCGGACATATCACCGAGCAATAGATGCGGCCAAACACCAGCGTGAGCACCGCGAGCCCCACGATGACCACCACGTTGACGGCAAGAATCGCCGGCACGAGTTGGATGTTGGCGAGCCAGCCCAGATAGGGGTGTAACGTCCCGCTGAAGTCGAGCAGCAGCAGGGTGATGAGCGTCATGACGATGACGGCTATGGTAATCCTGATTTTTCGTAGCATAGAGTGTTGTGTGTCAAAAAAGTTGAGTGTGCTAAATTACAAAAAAAACGCATGAAAACCAAATTTCATGCGTTATGGCTCGAGCAGCGGCAGCAATTCGGCCTCAAAGATGTCGCGCGCCACGATGCGGTAGTGCGGGTGATAGGCCTCGCGGTATTCGGGCGAATGGCTGATGGCATATTTGCCCTGGGCGAGGATGCTGTCGATGAACCGTCGGTCGCTGTCGTAGTCTTTGAGCGGCAGGCCCATGGCGTCGATGATGGCCGCCATCTCGTTCCACCGCGCTCTCCATTCGTTCACGTCCTGCCCGCCGGTGGCGCTGCGCACAAATGCGGCAAACAGTGCGTCTTCGCTGATGAGCCCCTCCAGCACGCAGCGCAGGCTCACCCGCACATGGTTGCCGCCGGGACCGCATGGCTCGTAGCGCCACGGCAACAGTTCGTCGAGCGACGTCGTGGCGAGTTCGTGACGCAGGTATTGGCGCGTCGAGGCCGTGTCGGCAATCAGATGCTCCGCGCCCATGTAGTCCTGAAAGCACGACTTGTAGAGGTCGAGCAACCGCGAAGCGGGATAGGTGGACACTTGCCGCGACACAAACTCGGTCACGTTTTGCCCGCACACGCACAGTCCGCACATCATCATCACCAGTAGAATCGTCTTTTTCATCGTGTAAAAATCGTGAACCACAAAGGTAAGCCTCTCGCGTGAAATCCCCAAACGGATTGCCCAAATTCTTCGTGCGAGCGGCCATAAATCTCCAAATCGGTGAAAAAAGTGAGATTTTGGAGCCGACTGCCCTCGTTCAGACCGTGGGCATAGACTATAAGAATCAAATAAATTTGCCCAATCTTTTAAAAATGAATACATTTGTGGCACAATCTATCATGCGATGGTGATGAAGACGGTTTTTCTTGTGGGATACATGTGTTGCGGCAAGACCACGCTGGGCAGTGCGGTAGCCGCCGAACTTGGCGTGCCATTTGTCGACCTCGACGAGTGGGTGGAGCGCCGTGCCGGCTGCTCTGTGCGCGAGATATTTGCCACGCAGGGCGAGACGGCTTTTCGCCGCATGGAGCGTGCCGCGCTGCGCGAGGTGGCCTCGGGCGACGGCCGCGGCGCCATTGTGGCTTGCGGTGGAGGCACGCCGTGCCAGCGGGGCAACATGGCCTTAGCCCTACTACGCCCAGGCGCAACTGCGCTTCGACTCCACGCTCATAGAAACAGCGCGCGAGACGGAGGACACTGCCCGCCGTCTCGCTGCGATATTGCGCACGAAAATTGTTGCGCCCTGAAACCGATAGGTTTAAGGGAGGTTATTTCACCAGCACTTTGTGGTGCGCTCCGCTTGCGGTGCGCGCGATGTAGATGCCTGTGGGCAACGTGCCGCTCACGGGCTGGCCCGACAGGTTGTAGTAGCCCACGATGGGGTCGTCGCCAGCGAGGCGCACGTCGTGGATGCCGCTGCTCACGTTGAAGGTGTAGAGCGCTGTGTCGCTGCTGCCGCTCGTGTACACTGCCGCCACGCCCACGGTGTGCTCGCCAGCCTCCAGGTCGGTGAGCGTGAACCACGGGTCGCTGGTAGTGCCCATCAGGGTGCCGTCGAGCCACACTTCGTAGTGGTCCACCTTGCCCACGTCCACAGCCGAGCCGTCGTCGTTGAGGTTGCCCACATAGAAGTCGTCGAGTTGAGCCATGAAGGCATCGTAACTCGTGTAGTGCACTGCAAGACGGATGGTCTGGCCCACGAACTGGTCGAGCGGCGTCTCGTAGATGGTCCATTGGTTGGAAGGCAGCGACTCGATGGTGCTCAGTTCATAGGAGTCATGATACCACGGGTTGTCGTCGCCATTGAGGAACACGCGCAACTCCATCGACTCGACATAGGTGGAATAGGCCTTGGCGGTAAAGCGGCACACGAAGCCGTCGCGAATGGCCATCTCGGGCGACACCAGCCACTTGTCGGCGCTGCTCTGCTGCGGCGAGAAGAAAATCACCGTCTTGATGCCCGTGGGCGCCAGAATGCCCACGTCGCTGGGCGCCATGGCGGGAACCGTGGCATAGGGGTTGAACACCATGGGGGCGATGGCCTGGGGCGCGGTGGGCGTGCTCGCGCCGGGGAACGTCACGATGTTGGTGGCCGAACCCAGGCCGATGGGATACACGTTGTGCTGGTCCAGGTCGTAACTGCGCCAGTCGCCAAACTCGCTCACCGCAAAGTCCTCGTAGTCCTCAAAACTGTCTTGGAACGACAGGTTTTGGTTCCACTTCACCAGCGCATTGCCGGGTTGCTCAGCGTCCATGTCCACCGTGATGTTATAGGGGTCGACCAGCGTCTCTTTCAGTTCGATGTCCACGGTGGCGTTTTCCTCCAGATTGATGCTTTCCTCGGCCAGGTCGTAGTGCTTCACGTCCACGCTCACGATGTAGTCGCCTGGCGGCACCGAGGCGAAGTAGGCCTTGCCGTCCTCGATGATTGCGTCAAACGACAGGTCGTCGCTGGCAGCGTAGAGGCTGACGCGCTGGCCGTTCACGTTCTCGCCGTTGTTGGTGCTCACGTTCACCGTGAGGGCCACATTATTGTCCTCGATGACCACGGTGGTCTCCACCACGTCGGTCTGTGAGGCGGCATACACGGCCTGCACGCCGAGTTTGTAGGTGCCGGCGGGCAGACCCTCGAAGGTGTATTCATAGTCCTCGGTCTGGCCCACTTCCTCGTCGTTGAGCAGCAGGCGGAAGTGCTCGTTGGGGTTCAGCGGCGAGCGTGCCACACGATGCGCACGGCGCGGCGCCTTGCTCACACCCAGCGGTTGACCCACACGCACGTCGTCGACCATGAACATGAACGACAGCATGCTGTTGTACTCGCTGATGCAGCGAATGGCAAACTTGATGGTCTTGCCCTGCCAGGGGCTCAAGTCATAACTGTAGCGTTTCCACCCGCGGTAGTCGGCGAGTTCGTAGTTGCCCTCGTTAATCATCGTGAAGTCGCCCTTGCCAGGGTTGTCGAGCACCTCGGTGACATAGACCTGGAATTTCTCGAAATACTGGTCACCTGCCTTGCCCATGAAGGAGAGTTCGTGCATCTTGCCCGGTGTCACCGGCGGCGAGATGAGCCAGTCGTCGAGTGCGTCGCCCGAGAGGGTGCGCACGAAGCCCACATACTGGTCGCCGCTGTAGGCGCGCAGCACGGGATAGTCGTTCCACCACGCGGGCTCCACGACTTTGGGGTTCATGATTTGGCCATAGTTGCGCACGCTGCGGTTCAGATAGGACCCCAGGAGGGGTGCCGAGATGAGGCCGTCGCCGTCGATGCCCGTCCACTCGCCAAAGTTGATGGAAAAAGCCTCGTAACTCTCAAAGTCGTCGAAGAACACCGGTGCCTCGCGGTTCCACGTGAGGGTGATGTCGTTGAGACCGGTGTGCACGTCGTGCGCCACGCTGGTCGAGAGCGAGAATGGCTTGAGGGTCTCCTCTTCCAGCACCACATCCACGCTCATGTCGCCTTCCACGGTGAAGGTGCTCGTGTGGGTCACATAGCCGCTCTTGCTCACCTCCAGGCTGTGTTCGCCGGCATACACTCGCACCACGGTGGTGCCCTCGCTGTCGAGCGTGATTCTGCCATAGGACAGTGAGTAACCCACATGGCGCAGCACCACATGTGCGTCGCTGGCGCTCACGCCGCCAGGGGCGGTGACGTGAAGCGTGAGGTTGATGTCGCGTTTCTGAGCCACACAAGGCAGCAGCGCGGCTGCCAAGACGATGAATAGCAGGTATCGAAGGTGTTTCATTTTCAAAAAAATAAAAATGGTGTTTTTGGTTCCAAGTGAGCGCAAAGGTACAAAAAAAGTGTGGGTTTTGGTAACAGGTTTTTAGTTTTATTGGCCGATAGCCCTCAAAAAAAGTGCCTCGATTGAAAAAAAAGAGGGACGCGCCGTCGGGCACGCCCCTCGTCAATGTGTGTGTGGAATGCAGTCCTTAGAACACCACCTTCAAGGTCTTGGTGTTGCCGTCGGTGAGTCGCACCACGACGATGTTCACGCCGTTGAATGGCTTGTCGCTCATTTGTCCAGCGGTGTTGACATACTTCACGCTCTCCACGTCGCCGTCGATGGCAAGGTCGTGGATGCCAGTGATGATGGTGTCTTCCTCGGCGCTCACGACGCGTCCCACGAGGTTCTGGAAGTCGTAGTCATAGTCGTTGGCTCTGATGCTACGCGGTGCACCGTTAGGCACAGGCTGCCAAATCTCGTTGAGTTCAATACCTACCAGCACGAAGTAGCGCTTGCCCTCCATGAAGTTGCTGAGGTCGCCGTCGAGCGTGAGGCTCTGGCCCATGTTGTTGGCAAAGCCGCGGATTTTGCCATTGAAGAAGTAGCCACCGAACTTGACCACCTGGCTGGCCGACGGCATGTCGAATCCGTGAGCCAAATCCACCTGTGCGATGTGCTGGCTCACGTCGCCAGCCCCACCCTCGGCAGTGAAGCCCGAAACTTGGATGGTGGGAGCAAGAGCCATGTTGGCGAGTGTTCCCATGACATCTGTGAGCGTCATGCCGGCCTCGATGCCGTCGGCCGAATTTACGTCGGCACGAATCCAGTTGCCCAAGCCGTCGGTGGCGTAGAGGCTATTGTTGAGTTTTGCCACGACGATGAGGGCGTCCGAAATCTTGGCAGCCTCATTGTCGTCAAGTCCCAGTGCCTCGGCGAGGGTGTAATCCTCGATGCCGATGAATGGCACGATGGTGGCGTTAGCAATGTTGTCGGGCGTAGCCAGTTCGCCAGTTGCTTGCACCTTGAACGGTTTCATGAATGTCACCGAGCCGCTGGTGTAGTTGCCGTTGGCGATGATGAAGTCATCCTCGTTGGTCCAACTAAGCGTAATCTTGTCGTTACTACCCGCACTGCTGGCATTAGCAGCCGCACCGATGGCTGTCGTGCAGTCGGAGGCTGGTGTGGCAGTGATTTGTCCGCCGTTGATGGTGATGGTTCCGCTTTGACCGCCGGGACTAGAGGAGCTCCAAGAGCCGCCACCGCCTATACCCGCGCTCTTGCCGGTTCCTGTGGCATTGATAATGCCGCCATTGATGGTGATGATGCCACCATCATATCCGTCGCAGCCGCCAATGGCAGCACTGTTGGTGCCACCTATTGCGGTAATGTTGCCGCCGTTGATGGTGATGGTTCCGCCCGCGGAGTACTCACCGCCGCCAATACCGGCACCATAGCCTTTGCTTCGGAGCATCAGCGTGCCACCGTTGATAATGACCACACTTCTGTTATCTCCTCGGACAGATGAACCGCTGCCAATGGCAGCACCATCACTGCCACTCTTGATATCTAAGTCGCCACCATTGATGGTGATGATACCACTACTTTTGTTCGACCCTCCGCCAATGCCAGCATAAGTGCTATTGACGTTGTCTATGAGTAACTTGCCCATGCCGTCCCCATTGCTCTGCGCATAGATGGAGAGTTTGTTGTTAGTGCCACTATAATTGACATTGATGCCCTGTTGGGCGTGGAGGCAGGCATCATCCATGAGGATGATGTGCACGTCGCCAGTGGCGGTGATGCGGCTGGGGATGGTCACGTCGCTGCCCACAACGTACCAGCCGTCGGTCAACGTGGTCTGGTCGTTTAAAAACGTATAGGTGTCGCACGATGATTCGGTGAAACTGCCATCGGCATAGTCGAGATAAGACACTGCGCCAATGATGGAGAATGGCAGTTCGAGAACACCAGTGTAGTTTCCCTTGCCAGTGATGATTATGGAGTAATCACCCGGTTCGATGCAGCCTGCGCTGTAGTTCACCTCATAGTCGGTGCCTGCAAGCAGTGTATAGTCGTCATAGGTGAGTGTGGGCACAGGGTGAATCACTTCGCCTGTGGGCATAAATCTTCTTAAGTAAGAAGTGGCTATCACCTCGTCGTTAATGTTACGTTGCAGGATGTTGAACTGGGCGGTGAGTTGACCACCATAGAGGCCACATCCGTTGACGGTGGCCGTGGCGATACCGGCTTCCACGTTGTTGCTCCATTGCACAAGGTAGTCTTTGTTCTTTTCCAGCACCTCGTCGCCCATGGTGATCTGGGGTTCAGGCTCGTGGGCCGCTTTGTTGTAGGTCTCGTCGGCAATGGCGGCGATAGAACCTAAGGCGATGTCAATCTTGCTATCAAGGTAACCGCCTTCGATGGTCACATCGCTTGTGAAGCCGCTCACCACGTGGTCACCAGTCATTTCAAATTCATTAGAAATGCTTCCGCTGCTCACGGTGTAGTGGTAGAAGAACTTGCCCTCGGGCAGGTCATAGTTCAAGCCAATCGTGCTGCCGTCGGCATAGTAATCCACTCCCTTGTTGGTCAGTGTGGGCGTGCCATTTAAGGTCACTCCCTCGCCAGGAATCATCTTTGCCATGAAGGTGCCTTTTTGAGGGGTGCCCAGTGGGGTGGCGTAGTAACAGTCGGTAAATGTGGAGGTGTCATCTCTATAGGTAAATGCTTTGCCATTACTCTGTTGTATCGTGATTTCCTCGGGCACAAAATAGCAATGGTCAAAGGTGATGGATTTTCCATAACTTGCATTATACACAAAACCTGTGCAGCCACTGGTTGCACTGTTCAGCAGTTTGCCGTCAAACACGCAGTTCGTTAAACGGTTAGTGCCTTCGAAAGCGTACGATACGAATCCACCGATGTAAGCACTGCCGCTATATTTTGAATCGAAGGTCACGCTCGACACGCAGTCGGTGATGGTCACACCATAACTGGCTGCCACAAAGCCTCCCCATGATGTCGATCTGGGGGTGACTGTTCCTGCCACTTTAAGGTTTTTGATGGTGGCGCCTGCTACATAACGGAATGGGGCAATGTAACTCTCTGTAGTTTCATATCCCACCGTTAGCGTGTAGCCTTGTCCGTCGAAGGTGCCGGCATATTTGTTTTCTGAGGTTCCCACCATATAGAAATCCACAACCTCGGTGATATCGCCCGTGAGTTTGGCGTTGGCTGTGGTTTCGCCGTTATAGACCTTCACAGCAAAGGCGTTCCACTCTTCGGCAGTGCCGATGAGATAAGATCCGCTGCCGTCGGTGTTAAGCGTCACGTTCTTGAAATGTGCCACAAGCACGAGGTCTTGCATGACGGGCACCTCGAAGTTCCATGGCTCGCTGTCTCCGTCCTCATACCATGCGTCGAACAAAATGTCGCTGGGCTTATAGGGGAGATTCTCGGCCCGTTGGCCCGCAACGAGATAGACTTGCTGGTACACCTCTCCGTCGATGATATAAGTGACACTGTGCAGCGTTTCTCCCTCATGCGGCACAAGCACAGAGGCACTGTGCAGGTCGTCCTGCGTGGCGAGTTCGCCGGTAGATTCGATGTCGAACGGTTTCTCGATGATGACCCTGCCGGCTTTGTAGCCGCCAGAATATGTACAATAGCGGTCGGTGGAGTTGGTCCAACTCAGGTGGATGACATCCGAAGCGGTTGCTGGCTTTGGAGAGGTCGCTGCGCCAATTGCCGCCGCGCCATTGTAGCCCGGATAGGAAGATATCTGCCCGCCGGTAATGGTGATGGTACCACTTTGTCCGCCCTTGTTAGCAGTGCTGGACCAGTAACTGCCGCCGCCTATACCCGGGCTGCCGGTGTTGCCAGTGGCGTTGATGACACCGCCAGTGATGGTGATGTTGCCGCCGTCACCGCCGTCGCAACCGCCAATGGCGGCACTGTTCGAGCCGCCGGTGGCGTTGATGGTGCCGCCGTTGATGATGATGGTGCCACCAGCGGTGTACTCACCGCCGCCTATGCCGGCACCGTAACCGTTGTAGCGGAGCGTGAGTGAGCCGCCATTGACAATGACCACACCATTGTTGGTGCTGTAATTTGAGTTGTTGCTTGCGCTGCCGATGGCGGCACCAGAGTATCCGCTCTTGATGTCGAGGTCGCCGCCATTGATGGTGATGACACCGCAATGATTACCATTAGAACTACTACTTTTCGATGCACCAATGCCGGCATTGTTGTCAATAACACTGTTGATGACCAACTTGCCCATGCCCGTGGCAGCGCTCTGCGCATAGATGGTGAGCGCGTTGTTGGCACTGGAGTTGTAGTTCACTGTGATTCCCTTCTTGGCGTTGAACGTCACGCCGTCCTTGAGCACGAGGTGCACATCGCCAGTCGCCGTGATGCGGCTGTCGATGGTCACGTCGGCATTTACGACATACCAGCCAGAGGTCCATGCTGTCTGGTCGGTGACCACTGTATAGTTGCCGCTGGAGAGCGTCTGTTGCGCACCGCTGGCATCCAGATAGGTCACATCCTGAGCCTGCACCGCAAACAATGCGAGCAGTGACACGAAGAGTAAAAATACCTTTTTCATAAAACTAACTGTTTTTGGTAGTAAAATGGCTGTAAATGAATGGTTTTTCGTTTTTACAACGCAAATTTAGGAAAAAATACTAAGAAAAAGTTTCTTTTGGACGTAAATACGTCGAGAGGAAAGAGAAAAAAATGGCGCGACCTCCGTGTGGTGGGGTCGCGCCGTGTGATGTGATGAGCATGTGTGCGGGCGTCAGAGCCTTGCTGCCAATGCGGCGCTCTCGGCCTCGTAGCCCGGCTTGTTGAGCAGGGCGAACATGTTCTTCTTGTAAGCCTCCACACCAGGTTGGTTGAAGGGGTTCACGTCGAGGATGTATCCGCTGATGCCGCAGGCCTTCTCAAAGAAATAAATGAGTTGTCCCAGGAATCGCTCGTTGAGGGCCGGGATGTGGATGAGCAGGTTGGGCACGCCGCCATCCACATGAGCCAGCCGTGTGCCCAGTTCGGCCATCTTGTTCACTTCGTCCACGCGACGTCCGGCGATATAGTTCAGGCCGTCGAGGTCGGCGTCGTCGGTGGGGATGACCACCTCGTGGCGCTGGCAACCCACCGAGAGCACGGTCTCAAAGATGGTGCGCTCGCCGTCTTGCACCCACTGTCCCATGGAGTGCAGGTCGGTGGTGTTGTCCACGGCGGCGGGGAAGATGCCCTTGTGGTCCTTGCCCTCGCTCTCGCCGTAGAGTTGTTTCCACCACTCGGCCAGGAAGTGCAGGCGCGGGTCGTAGTTGACCATGATTTCTATCTTCTTGCCGCTGTTGTAGAGCGCGTTGCGCGTTTGGGCGTAGGTGAGCATGAGTTCGCCGTCGCTGTTTTCCATTTCCACGGCTCCTGCCACGAGTGTGCGAATGTCGCCTCCTGCCACGGCGATGGGCAGCAGTCCCACCGGGGTGAGCACCGAGAAGCGTCCGCCCACGTTGTCGGGAATCACATAGGTGTCGTAGCCCTCCTCGGTGGCGAGTCGGCGCAGTGCGCCGCGGGCGGCGTCGGTGATGGCCACGATGTGGTGTGCGGCCCATTCCTTGCCCTCTTGTTGCTCGAGCATCTCCTTGAGCAGACGGAAGGCGATGGCGGGCTCGGTGGTGGTGCCGCTCTTGCTGATGACGATGATGCCGAAGCGGTGACCCTTGATGAGGTCCATGAGGTCGTGCAGATAGTCCTCGCCGATGTTGTTGCCGGCAAAAATCACCTTTGCGCCCTTGCTGGGCTTGAAGGCGGCGAAGTTGTCGGCGAGTGCTTCCATCACGGCCTTGGCGCCGAGGTAACTGCCGCCGATGCCTATGGCGACCACATAGTCGCACTCCTCGCGCAGCGTGCGCGCGCTAGCCTCCAGGGCGCTCAACTGCGCCTCGTCGATGCTCGACGGCAGGTGGAGCCATCCCAGGAAGTCGTTGCCGGCACCAGTGCCGTGCTCAAGTTTCTCTACTGCAGCCTCAGCGGCTGGTCTTAATGCCTCGATTTGGGCGGCGCTCACGCTACCCAGGGCGGCACGATTGTCAATCTTGATGAAATCCATTTGTCTCGTTATAATATTATGTGTTGTGTAGTGAATAAATGTTGTTGGCTTGATTTATGGCTCAAGGGGTTTGGAGAAGGCGCGACGCCGCTTGTTGGGGATGGTCTCGAAGTAGTCCCACTGCGAGAGCACCTTGCGGTTGAGTTCCAGTTCGGGGTTGCTCTCGGCCCACTTGTATCCAAACTTGATGAAGTAGGGGATGAGGTCGGTGAACAGCAGCGCGTTCACCCCCTTGTTTTGATACTCGGGCTTGATGGCCACGAGCATGAGGTCCACGATGTCGTTGTGGCCCTTGAATGCCTTGAGCAGGTGCCACCATCCCAGTGGGAATAGCCTGCCGCGGCACTTGATGAGTGCGCGCGAGAGCGACGGGATGGCGATGCCCACGCCTATGAGTTCGCCGTCGTCCTTGATGATGAGCGACAGGTCCTCGAGCGGCAGGAAGGGCAGGTACATCTTGATGTAGTGCTTGATTTGCGCCTCGCTCAGCGGCGAATAGCCGTAGAGTTGGTCGTAGGCCTCGTTGATGAGCGTGAAGATGGCGTTGCCATACTGCTTGACGAGTTTGCGGCGGCTCGTGAACTTGATGTTGCGCACCCCGAAGCGCTTTTTCACGATTTCGGCCACGCGCTGCATCTTCTCGGGGATGGCGGGCGGCACCATGATTTTCATCTCTATCCAGTCGCAGTCCTTCTCAAATCCCATGCGCTCCATGTGCTTGGGATAGTAGGCGTGGTTGTAGATGGTGGCTTGCGTGGCGAGTTGGTCAAATCCCTCCACGAGCATGCCTTCGCGGTCCATGTCGGTAAATCCCAGTGGCCCGGCAAATCGCGTCATGCCCTTGCTGCGGCCCCATTGCTCCACGGCGCCGAACAGGCCGTCGACCACCTCCTCGTCGTCGATGAAATCGACATAGCCAAAGCGGCACGTCTTCACGCCGGTGCGCTCGTTCACCTTGTTGTTGATGATGCCGGCGATGCGACCCACCGGGGCACCGTCGCGATAGGCCATGAAGTAGATGCTCTCGCAGAACTCAAAGGCCGGGTTCACGCGCGGATTGAGCGTGTCCACCTCGTCGATGATGAGCGCGGGCGGATAAAACTCGTTGTCGGCATACAGGTAGTCGATGGGGTACTGCACAAACTTGGTGAGTGCCCGCTTGGTGGGCTCTATTTGCTTGATTTCAACCACGGTAGTTCAATTATGGGGTGAGAAATGTTGTCAATCGATGAGTTTGGCCTTGTCGGTGGGCAGGTCATAACTGATGTGTCCGTCGCTGGTGCGCATGCGCAGTTCGCGGTTGCTGTTGCCGAACCCGATGTCGGAGGCTCCGGCTCCCTCGGTGGGCGTGTAGATGACGAAATACTTGCGCGTGTCCTTGTTGAAGCCATACACCTTGCCGGTGTTGCCTACAAACACCATGTAGCGCTCGCTGTCGATTTGCTTGGCAATCTCGTCGCGCTTGAAGATGGGTTTGTCGTAGGACTGCGCCTTCATGGTCACCTGCTCTCCGGCCTTGAGTGCCGCGAGGCTCTCGCCGTTGTCGTGTGTCCACTTTGCGGCGGCGTTCTCGGGGCCGCTCAGGGCCTTCTCCTCCTCGGCTTTCTGGCGCTCCTCTTCCTCGGCTTTGAGTTCTTCCTCGGTGGGGAAGTAGATTTTCTTCACCTTCTCGGCCTCGCCCTTGAGGAACTTCATCTCGCTGCTGTTGGTGCTCTGCATGGGCTTGCCATAGACGTAGTTGCGTCCGTCGTCGCGCGACTTGATGGTGCCCTCGTAGTCGAGGGTGTGCAGTTGCTTGTTGTCGATGTCGTAGAAGCACAGCGACACGCGTCCCGAGTTGCCCACTCCGGCGCCCTGCGGCAGGTTCAGGTAGGCAAAGAACATGCCTTCCTTGCCGTTGACCTTCACGGCGCGTGGCACTTGTGCCGGGTCGGCGATGAGCGCGCTGTTGTCAAGGTTGATGCCGCGGCCGTTGAGGTATTTTGTCTCCAGCAGGTCCACGTCCCACAGGCTGCCGTTGGCGGTGAGCGAGTAGATCTTCATGAACGAGCGGGTGTCGGGGGAGTTGAGCGCTGTCACGCCCACGATGCGGTCGGGGTGTTCCTGACCCTGGCCGGGGATGCGCACGGCGGCACTGGCAACGGCGTTGTCGCTGTCGAAGTTGTTGCGGCGCAACTCGGCGATGAATATCGACATGGGGTCTTGGTTGGCGTCGGTCACCGCGGCGGTGGCGGTGCTGTCGGTCACCGCGGGGCGCAATCGGTCGTTGCGGCTGTTGCAGCCACGCATCACCGAGAGCAAGACGATGAGCAGGACGAGCAGCGCGATGCCGGCAAGGAGGTTGCGGTTGAAGTGCGAAGGCGCCGGTTGTGCCGGTTGCTGCGGCATGAGCGGCTCCTCATATCGTGGCTGTGGTTGCGGTTGAGCCTGAGCCAGAGGTTGTGGCTGAGCCTGCGGCTGTGGTTGAGCCTGCGGCTGTGGTTGAGCCTGCGGCTGTGGTTGTGGCTGGCGAGGACGCTCGGGGGCGGCGGGAGCAGCCACGGGCGTGGCAGGGCGAGCGCCACGGGGGGCGTCGGCCATATCGTTGCGCACCATCTTGCCGCACTTGGGGCAAAACACCGACTTGGCGGGTATCATGCCGCCGCACGACGGACACGCGACTTCAGCGTTCAGTTTAGCCCCGCAATGGTTGCAAAACAGCGAGCCATCGGGCACTGTGTTGCCGCATTGATTGCATTTCATAGTCTATTAAGATGATAGTTGGTTACTGATGAATGTGTTTCAAACTACAAAGTTAATCATTTAATGTGGAATGTGATACCCCTTGGCCCTCATTTTTGCGCAAATCGAGAAAATCAAGCCTCTCTAGACAATCTAGAACATCTAGAATTTATAGAATAAATTTTGTCCTGCGCTCAACTTGCACTACCTTTGCAGCGTCAAAACGAAAAAACGTAGTAAACAGTATGTCGACTTACACCGTGACCGACCCGCGCAAGGTGACCACCAAGCGGGTGCAGACAATGAAACAGCAGGGCGAGAAAATCGCCATGATTACTTCCTACGACTACACCATGGCAAGCCTCGTCGACCAGGCAGGCATCGACATGGTTCTTGTGGGCGACAGTGCCAGCAACGTGATGCAGGGCAATGCCACCACGATACCCATCACCATCGACGACATGATTGTGTATGGTCGCACCGTGGTGCGCGCCGTCAAGCGGGCTATGGTGCTGGTCGACATGCCCTTTGGCACCTATCAGGGCGACCCCATGGAGGCTCAGCGCAACGCAGTGCGCATCATGCAGGAAACGGGCGCCGACGGCGTGAAACTCGAGGGAGGCCAATTGATGTGCCAGGCCATCAAGATGATTATGCGCGCCGGTATTCCCGTGTGCGGACACCTGGGACTCACACCGCAGAGCATCAACCAGTTTGGAAGTTTCGTGACACGTGCCACCGAGGACGCCGAGGCACAGCAACTCATCGAGGACGCCAAGGCACTCGAGGCAGCAGGATGCTTCGCCGTGGTGCTCGAGAAGATTCCCGCAGCGCTCGCCACGCGGGTCACTAAGATGCTCCACGTGCCCACCATAGGCATCGGAGCAGGAGCAGGCACCGACGGACAGGTGCTCGTGGCACACGACATGCTGGGGCTCAACATGAGTTTCAAGCCCAAGTTCCTGCGCATCTATAACAACCTGGGCGAGCAAATCATCGACTCCGTGGGTAACTACATCAACGACGTGAAGAACAGCGATTTCCCCAACGAGAACGAGCAGTACTAATCGCCAGAGGAACAACGTAAAAAAACAAGCGCCACCGCGGTCACAATGTGGAAGCGGTGGTGTGTTTTTTTTACTGTGGGAATGAGGCTCACAACGTGCCCTGCTCAATGCGGGTGCAGATGCGCTCTATCATGGCGTCGGTCTTGTCCTTGTCGGGATGGTAGCCCGCCTTGAGGCTCACGCCGAAGAAGCGGCCAAAGGTCTGCCAGAAGCCCGCCCTGAAGGAGCCCAAAAAGGCCTTCACGATGTTGTAACTGCTCTGATTGGTCTCGCGGTTGATGAGTTTGATGAGCATTTTGCCCTGGTTCTTGGTCATCTTTTTCATCACCGGCTTGTATTGCTTGAAGATTTCTTTCTCAAAGCGGCGCAGGTATTCCTGTTTCTCCTTTTGCGAGTCGTAGGTCTCGATGTACTCATAGGTCTCGAGCAGCGTGGAACTGATAAGTTTGGCGTAGGGCAGGGTGCGGCGCACGTCGCGCACCGTCTTCCAGTAGAATTCCTCCTCGGCCTTGCTGGCAAACCGTTCGGGCGGATACACCGTGATGGGGTTCATCACCAGCATGAGCACCGTGTCGCCGGTCTCTTCCTCCACAAAGTGGTAGTAGCCGGCATAGACCTGCTGCATCGCGCTCGGCACCGGGGCAGTGTCGACCACATCGTCCTGACCGCGGACCATCATCCACAGCATCACGACAGCCAGTATGAACACGAGGCGTTTCATCGCAGCATGAGTCTATTGGGGCTGCAAATGTACACATAAAAATTCGGAATTTGCCGTCGGCAATTCCGAATTATTGTTAACAGCGGAAAATCTCGTGGTGGGCCTTCAATTCAGCAGCCGGAACTGCGAGGGCGTGAGGCCGTGTTTGCGCTTGAACCATTTGCTGAAGGTCGCTTGGTCCACAAATCCCATGCTGATGGCGATTTGCTGAATGGTGAGTTTGCTCTCGCTGGCCAGGGCCATCTTCGCGCTGTCGAGCAAGCAGTCGTCAATCCATGCGCTGGCACTGCGACCAGTGAGTTGTTTCACCATCGTCGACAAGTATTTGGGACTCAGACACATCATCTCGGCATAGTCCGCAATCTTGCGCGTGCGGCGATGGTTGTGCTGCACAAGGTCGTGAAACCGCTCAAACAGTTGGCGCTGGTGCATCGACGAATAGGTGGGCGAGATGGGGCGGTGGTCTTTGAGACCGGTAAACAGCAACATCATCATCAGCATGACGCGCGTCACATTTTCCATCTGCTTACTGTTGGGGGTGGCGATGATGTATTCCAGCATGCCCAGGGCGTGGAGCATCGCGGTGGTCTCGTCGGGGGTCAGGTGGCTGACGAAGTCGTTCAACGTGCGCAACTGGATGTCGATGGTGCTGTTTTGCCACAATTTTGAACTCAACTCACGAGAAATGAGCAGGTGGGTGGCGCGGTAATCGTTGCTGAAACTGCTTGTTTCCACCTTGTGGCCGGGCAGGACGAAGAGCATGTCGTTGCGGCTCATCGACACGGGCTTGCCATCGATTTTCCCGCTCGCCGTGCCATTCGTGCAAAGGCTGATTAAAGTATACTGATTGCTTCGTAACACCTTGTGCAACAGTAAATTACCCCCCCAATTTTGATAGGGGTGTCGTCTGCCACAAGCGACACCTCGGCCTCACTTTGTTCAATGAGTGCCACCGTGTCGCCCATGTTCAC
>CACWKM010000022.1 GCA_902761475.1 uncultured Bacteroidales bacterium | reverse complement strand
CCGCGCTAACGTGGTGGGCCATGCCGACTGGCCATCAACGATAACATTAGTCGTAATCACATGGGCATTTGTGATATTCCTTTTCTATTGTGTTGATAAGAGCGGAATATCGAGAAACAAAGATAGAAAGATTCTGGAGCGACTGCAAGCGCTCGCCGAGGAGAGCGGTTGAGTTGTCGCGAGCATCTCAACCGCTTAACTTATGGCCTGACTGCTGATGGGCAACAAACCGCCCGAAAAGTAGGCGAACGTGGCGTAATTATGCTTACCTTTGTTCCCGAATAAATATAAATCGGTTTTTGTCAAATGTTGAAAGACGTCATCTTGGTTGGAGTAGGAAGTGGTATAGGTGGCATCTGTCGTTATCTTATCTCACTATTTATGGGGCATGTCCAAAGTGGCTTCCCTTGGGGAACTTTTGCAGTGAACGTTACTGGATGCCTCTTGATTGGAATCCTGTGGGGAATGGCGAGCCGTTGCCAGAACCTATCTTCGGCATTCTCTCTTTTTCTAATGGTGGGATTTTGCGGTGGCTTCACTACGTTCTCAACATTTTCAAAAGAAGGACTGAGTCTTCTCCAGGCCAATGATTACACATTACTATCGCTCTATGTAATAGGTAGTGTGGTGTTGGGATTTATTGCAGTCGCTTTAGGATATTTGGCAACCAAATAAGTCCCGACTTATGGGCCACTACCTGCGGCTGATGAACAACACGGTGCCCGAAGAATAAAAACAAGTGGCGAAATTTTGCTTATCTTTGTAATTCAACAATCCTCTAAACTATTATTATGAGCAAAGCAAAAGTAACATTGGTCGCGCTTGATGACGCAGATCGAAATCAGTTTGTTCTTGATAACCAAGAGGCTTTTAAGTATGGTGCTACCGAGGAGTTCGGTATGCGTGACGACCATTTCGAGGACGATGGCGAGATTATCTCGCGCGACACCATAGAGCGTGCCATCGGCGAGGAGAATGCTGAAGCCTATCGCATAGTTAGTGATGGCAAGGTAGTTGGCGGTGTGGTGATCCGCATTGACAAAGAGGCACTTCAAGGTGACCTTGATTTGCTCTTTGTGTCGCCGCACGCTCATAGTCGTGGCATCGGCTTTGCCGCTTGGCAAGCCATTGAGCGGATGCACCCCGAAATCAGGGTATGGGAAACGGTCACTCCTTATTTCGAGAAGCGCAACATTCATTTTTACGTCAACCGCTGTGGTTTCCACATCGTGGAGTTTTACAACAGTCATCACCCCGACCCAAACGACAATGTGGCATCGGGGCAAGGCCAAGAGGACGGTGATGGAATGTTCCGTTTCCAGAAAGTGATGAAAGAATAATCACTCCAAGCCCTATCGATGCCGAAGTTTGTCCAACCAATTCAAAGATGACCACCAATGGCTGATGAACGATAAATCCCTCCCAAAATCAGGTGCAAGTTGCAGGATTTTGCCTATCTTTGCGAAGGATAACACCTTTATGCAATGAGAGAATTCCGATGCATCATGCACCAGATGTAAAGGAAATGATTGAATTGTTGATTGTCAATAAGTATTCAGACCGATGAAAAGACTTCCGTTCGTCATATTCGCGTTCATCATTCTTTTTGCGCTCTGTTCAAGCGTGTGTGGTTATAAAAGTGCCGAAGACAGGATTACGCGAGATGTAAACAATGCACTGATGCTTACTCTTGCTGAAATGCCGGCCGACGTGGTCAATGCCGATACCATCCGCTGTTATCGTAGCCATCTCACCATAGCCGAACTGAAAGATACCGCATGCATTGCCATGACGTCCGTAAGAAGAGATGGCCGTCAGGAGATGCAGATGGTGGCACAGGCTAATTGCGACTTCATGACCATACTGATGCTTTCTGACCAGCGGGCATCAGGGGCACTTTTGCTTGCCGGCATTCTGTGGATGATGGGCAGTTTGTGGTATATGCGCAGGTATAAGCCCGAGATGTTTGCCCAAGGGCTGGCCTATGGCGGCATCGTATTTGCCAATGGCAAATTTGTTACGGCTAAGGGTGAACCTATTCATTTCACTCCGTTGCAGCATTATCTTATGGAGATGTTTATGAGAACGGAATCTCATTCGCTGTCCAAGCAAGACATTTGTGACCGTCTGTGGCCCAAGAAGCCCGATGCCAGCGACACGCTCTACACGCTTATCAAACGAGTGAAACCCATCTTAGAAGCCAATAGTGACTTGAGAATCGAGTCCGACAGGGGTAGGAGTTACACGTTGAAACACAAATAGATAGGTCGGTGTCGGACAAATGTCAGGGAAATGTCAGATAAGATGACTGGCGTTTTTCTCTTTCCTAAATACCTTTGCATCGAAAATCAAAATAAGTTCGATGCAAATGAAACATTTTTTTTCACTCGTTCTCCTTTGTGTCTCTTTATTCTCGGCCTTTGCTCAGAATGAAGATAAGGCAATTGCTCTTGATGAAGTCATCGTCAAAGCCGCGAAGGTCATCAGCAAGGCTGACGGCCAGATGATTTATCCCACGGATGCCCAGAAGAATGGCTCAAACAATGGTTTTAGCCTTATTCAGAAACTCTCGTTGCCCAACCTCCGCATTGACAACGTGACACATTCTATAACTGCGATAGATGGCAGCGGCAGCGTGCAACTTCGAATCAATGGTATCATCGTCGGCAAAGAGGAAATGTTGGCACTTGACCCCAAACTCATCAGCAGAATTAACTTCATTGACAATCCTGGTGTGCGTTATGGAGAAGATGTGGCCCACGTCATCAACATCATCACCAGGCGCGATGACTTTGGTTATACGTTGGGTGCAGATGTCACTCCCACTCTCACTTCATGGCAAGGTGATGGAACCGTATATGGCAAATGGAACCACAAAAAGAGCGAGTTCACTGTCTCCTACGATTTTAGCGGTTATAGATTGAATGGGACGAAGGCAACTGAATTGGCCGAATATACCTTGAGCGATGGCAGCATCCATACCATAGAGCGTGACGATGTTGAGACTCTAAGAAAAACGCACAGCCATGATGTGAGGCTGACCTACAATCTGGCAGACTCAACAGCATACGTCTTTCAGGCTTCACTGAGCGAGAGCCTAAGCAAGACTCCCGGCAATTATTCTGTCAAAGACATTATTGATGGCACAAAGCGATATCGTTCCACCAGCAGAGAGAGCGGCAATTCTAATTCACCTGTCCTCGATTTGTACTTCTTCGGCCAACTCACTCCACGGCAGTCGATTACGGCAAATGCTGTTGGTACATTTATCGCCACGCAGAGCAGTAATTACTATGATGAAGGAGCGCCTTACCGTTATGACGTTAAAGGCAAGACGTTTTCTGCTTTGTCTGAAATAGTTTACGAAAACCGCCTGAAACCATTTGCGATATCTGCCGGAGTAAACTATCGCTACAAATTCACAAAAAATGATTATACGGGCGATGCTCTCGCCTTGACCGAGTTGAGTCAGAATAATGTCTATGCGTTTGGCGAGATAAAGGGCTCGCTCAGGGGCTTGCGCTATTCTTTTGGTTTGGGAGCAAGATACATACACTACAATCAAAATGAGCACAAATATGACTTCTGGACATTCCGTCCGAAGGCGACACTGGCCCATAATATCATGAATGGGATGCAACTGTGCTATACCTTCGAGATGAAAGACCGTGCTTCGCGCATTGCCATGGTCAGCGACGCAACAATTCAGACAAACAGCATGGAATACACTGTCGGTAACCCCGACCTCAAGCCCGCTCGTGACACGGAACACACCTTGCGTTTGTCGTATAACAATGATAGATGGAGTACATTTGTAGAAGGGTTCTACAGACATTGCAACAAGCCCAATATGGCCCACTATGAGCGAACTGCTGACGAGAAGTTCATTTATACTCAGATAAATCAGAAAACAATTAACGTGCTGAATGCAATGGCATACGCAAGTTGTTGGATATGCCACGAGAAACTACAAATCTATGCAAACGGCGGTATGATGCGTTGCTTCAACTATGGCTTAGACTATACGCATTGCTATACATCTTGGTTTTGTTCAGCAGGTATCACAGCATATCTCGGAAAATTCACTTTGCTTGCTTACGCGAACAATGGCTTTCGATTCTTAGAGGGAGAGACCAAGGGATATAGCGGAGCGTATGCAGCCTTGCAATGCTCCTACAAATATAAAGATTGGCAATTCTCACTCACATGGTCAAATCCCTTCGTCAACAACTACAAGTCGGCCGAGAGTGAGATTCTAAACCAAAATTTGCATAAGCATATCGTCCAAATCAATAGAGATAGTGGCAACTGTGTGTCACTTAACATATCATGGCGATTAACCAAAGGCAGAAAACATCAGTCGGCAGATAAGACGATAAATCTAAGCGATACCGACAATGGTATCATAAGCCGATGAGGATTTCTTCCCAACTCTTATATGTACAAGGTAATGTACAAGGTAAATGGGGAAAAAATGGGAAAAAAGTGGAAAAATTGTGCGTTTTAGCCCTTTTTTTTTAAGGCAATCGCGCCAAAAATCGGATTAAAAAGCGCTGAATTTCAGACTTAATCGTCTGACTTCCAACGCTTTTAATTTGTTGAGCGGTAGACGGGACTCGAACCCGCGGCCCTCAGCTTGGGAAGCTGATGCTCTACCAACTGAGCTACTACCGCGTTGGTGTGTTTATTTCATGCCTGGTCGTTGACGACTGTGGCAATGCTGTCGCCCTCGTGGGTGGGAACGACGACGATGCTGATGGTGTCGCCGATGTCCCAACTCACTTCGATGTCGGGCGGGAGTTCAAAGTTGAGCGTGTCGTCTTGCACTTTGAGATAGAGGCTGCGTCGCGAGCCGTCGATGGCAACACCGGTGATGGTGCGCGCGGTGTCGGCTGCGATAACGGTGGTGTCGCTGGGCACGCTGTCGGAGTTGCCGCCCTCGTTGGTGGCTTGCTTGGTGCACGCCACGGTGAGGAGCAATCCGCCCAGGAGTGATGACCAAAGTAGTTTTTTCATCTCAGTTGTCAAGAGTTGTTTTTGTTAGCGATTGCAAAGATAGTCAATTTTATTGATATCGGCAAACGCGAGTTGTGAAACTTAAAATAAGGAGCGCCGCAACTCCTTGTGTGGTGTGTTGCGGCGCTCACTTGTTGTTGCGCGTTTGTCGTCGGTGTTGACGACAGGTGGCATGTTTTTACTCGCCCTTCTCGAGTTTAGCCTTGAGGTCGGCCAGTGCGCTGATGTCGCCCAGCGTGGTGCGCTCCACAGCGGTTGCGGGAGCAGCGGGAGCCTCGGCTTGAGGCTTGGCAGCGGGTTTCTTAGCGCGACGCTCGGCGGTGCGCTCGCCCTTGGCCTCGTCCTCGTGGATGCGGCTGTGCGACAAGATGATGCGCTTTGCGTCTTTGTTAAACTCGATAACCTTGAACGGGAGTTTCTCGTCTTGCTTGGCTTGGGTGCCATCCTCCTTGACCAGGTGCTTGGGGGTAGCAAAACCTTCCACTCCGTAGGGCTGCAGGTTGATAACAGCGCCCTTGTCGAGCATGTCGGTGATCACTCCCTCGTGGATGCTGCCCACGGTGAAGATGGTCTCGAACACGTCCCAAGGATTCTGCTCGAGTTGCTTGTGGCCCAGGCTCAGGCGACGGTTGTCCTTGTCGATTTCGAGCACAACCACGTCGATGGGTGCGCCAATCTGCGTGAACTCGCTGGGGTGTTTCACCTTCTTGGTCCACGACAGGTCGCTGATGTGGATGAGTCCGTCCACGCCCTCTTCAAGTTCTACGAACACGCCAAAGTTGGTGAAGTTACGCACCTTTGCGGAATGCTTGGAACCCACGGGGTACTTCTCCTCGATTTTCTCCCAAGGATCTTCCTTGAGTTGCTTGATGCCGAGCGACATTTTGCGCTCTTGACGGTCGAGTGCCAGGATTTGAGCCTCCACGATGTCGCCCACCTTGAGGAAGTCCTGTGCCGAGCGCAGGTGCTGCGACCACGACATCTCGCTCACATGGATGAGGCCCTCCACGCCGGGAGCCACCTCTACAAATGCACCGTAGTCGTACATGACCACTACGCGGCCAGTGACACGGTCGCCCACCTTGAGGTTCTCGTCGAGTTTGTCCCAGGGATGGGGCTGGAGTTGCTTGAGGCCCAAAGCGATGCGTTTCTTCTCCTCGTCAAAGTCAAGGATAACAACGTTGAGTTTCTGGTCGGGTTGCACGATGTCGGCGGGGTTGTTCACGCGTCCCCACGACAGGTCGGTGATGTGGATGAGTCCGTCCACGCCGCCCAGGTCGATGAACACACCATAACTGGTGATGTTCTTCACGGTGCCTTCGAGCACCTGGCCCTTCTCGAGTTTAGCGATGATTTCCTTGCGCTGTTGCTCAAGTTCGGCCTCGATGAGTGCCTTGTGCGACACCACCACGTTGCGGTAATCTTGGTTGATTTTCACAACCTTGAACTCCATGGTCTTGCCCACAAACATGTCGTAGTCACGGATGGGCTTAACGTCGATTTGGCTACCGGGCAAGAAAGCCTCGATGCCGAACACGTCGACGATCATACCGCCCTTAGTGCGGCACTTGATGAAGCCCTTAACGACCTCTTCGTTCTCAAGCGCTTGATTAACGCGCTCCCAACTCTTGGCCGTGCGTGCACGACGGTGCGAGAGGATGAGTTGACCCTTCTTGTCCTCCTGGTTCTCGACAAACACTTCCACAGTGTCGCCCACCTTGAGGTCGGGGTTGTAACGGAACTCGTTAAAAGGAATGATGCCGTCCGACTTGGCACCGATGTTAACCACCACCTCGCGCTTGCTGATAGAGATGACGGTACCTTCGGTCACTTCGTTGTCCTTGAATGCGCCCAGGGACTTGTCGTAGGTTTTTTCCAGTTCTTCGGTTGACTTGTCGCGTTGAGTCTCGCCTTTTTCATAGGCGTCCCAATCGAAGTCGGCGATTGGAGAATTTTTTAATTCTTCGCTCATTTAAAAAAGTTAATAATTATGGTTAATTCACGCGTCTCGCAGATTCGTTCCCGCAAGACGCAACTGCAAAGGTACAAAAAATCCCGTAACTGGCAAAATCTTCGTGCATTTTGCCCTGATTTTTACTTGAAAATGGGGTGGAAGAGGGGCACGTGTTCCCCGCCGACGAACATCGTCGGTGTCATCATGGAGGCGTTATCACGGTGGTTATCGCGCTGTTTGGTGTAGGGACGCCACAGTGGCGTCCGTGATAACGCCCCCATAATCAATCGTTTCGCAGCATCGTGCGGTTCTGGACCTGCCACGGCACGTCCCTACATTTATCGGTGGGGGCGTTATTTGCCGCGGCGCATTTCTATTTCTTCTTGTTCGTTGCGGCCGTGACGCAAGAGGATTTTCCACACATAGGCTTTGATGAAGCCCACGCCGTAGGCACCGAGTTGGACGAAACTGGTGGCGATAGCCATGGTGGCAATTTTGAGACTTCGTGTGCTCCACAACGCGCTGAGCCACAGCAGGACCACATAAGCCAGCAGGGGAGTGATGGCCCACCACCGCCACACGATGGCCAGGACGATGAGCGCGAGGCAGCCCAGCACGAACACGGCAGGCAGGCAGTGCACCAGTTTGAGGCTGTCGGGGTAGAGCAGTTTGAGGGTGATGCGCGACATGCCGAACACATAGGTCTGCCGCGCGAACTTGGCCAGGCTGGTGCGGCGCTTGTGATAGACGAAGGCTTCGCGGATGAGGCCTATGTCGAATCCGGCTTGACGGATGCGCGTGCTCATGTCGATGTCCTCGCTGAACATTTCGCGAAATCCTCCCACGGCTTGCCACACCTCGCGGCTGTAGCCCATGTTGAACGAGCGCGGCACGAATTTTTCGAGTTGCACCTTGCCGCCACGAATGCCGCCCGTGGTGAGAAACGACGTCATGGAGAAGGAGATGGCCTTTTGCAAGTCGCTAAAGTCGGCGCTGGCGGCGTCGGGGCCGCCAAAGCAGGGCACGTAGTTGTCGTGGAGCGCCTTGCTGAGCGTGGCGAAATAGTCAGGTGGTATCACGCAATCGCTGTCGAAGAAGATGAAGTAGTCGCCGCGGGCGCGCTCAATGCCGTAGTTGCGCGCAATGGAGCGGCCTTCGTTGGCCTTGAAGTGGTATTGCACGTCGAGGCGGTCGGCGTAACTTTCCACCACGTCGCGGCAGGGCTGCGTGGAGCCGTCCTCGACGATGAGCACCTCGAAGTCCTTGCACGACTGCTGGGCCAGGCTGGCGAGCAGGTCGTTCACCTCGTCGATGCGATTATATACTGGAACAATGACGGAGAACACTATTTCAATGATGAATTATGAATTATGAATTATGAATTATGAATGAGGAATTATAAATTATGAATTATGAATGAGGAATTATAAATTATGAATTATGAATGAGGAATTATAAATTATGAATTATGAATGAGGAATTATGAATTATGAATGATGAATGATGAATTATGAATGAGGAATGGGGGCTAGCGTCCTATGGGGACGTCGTAGCCGAGCAGGCGGTAGGCCACGCGGAATGGCGTGGCGCTCTTGCGGGGGCGTGGGCCGCCGTAGTAGTAGAACTGTCGCTGGCGGTCGAACGAGGTGATGCCCACGAGTTGCGACTGTCCCGGCGCCAGCGTCACCGGCACGGAAACTTCTCGCTCGTGGAGCATGGTGCCGTCCACTTGTGTGTAGCGCAGCAGCAGGCGCACGGCGCTGATGCGTCGCGAGGTGTTGTTGGTGACGAAGAATGTCTCCTTGCTGTCGCTGGCACGCTTGGCAAAGCCGCGCAGCGTGATGTCGCTGGCGTTGACGCCCTCGATGCTGTCGCCGGTGGCAAGCACCTCGACGGGCACGTTGTCGGTGCGCAGGTGCGACTGCGTGGTGCGCGTGCGCGACACGGCACACAGGGCGGCCAGGGTGGCAACGGCGATGAAGAGCAGTGACCGGAGTGTCATGTCATAAGTATCTTATCTCGTTAAACTCATTTCCGTTGCCCCCCTCGGGATAGATTTTCTTGAACCCGATGGGCAACTTCTCCTTCTCCATGTGCGGAATGATGGAGATGCCTCCGAAGATTGACGGCAGGAACCGTGCGAAATTCACCCTCACTTTCACGTCCCAGTGTGGCGGGTCGAATGTGAGCGACGTGGCGTTGCGGTTGAGGGTGGCCACGCATTCCATGGGTCGGCACAGGGTGAGGCGGTCGCGCTCGCTGTAGAGCCACAGGCTATACTTGTCGGGCGCGGCGCTGGCCACGATGTGCCCCACGATGGTGCCCGGCAGCAGTTCCACGTCGTCGCTGGCCAGCAGCACCACGCGGTAGGTCTCGTCGGGGGACGAGGCTGTGCGCTCAATGCCCAGGGTCATGTGCTCGGCTGGGTAAAACCAGATGCCTTCGAGTGGCTGCAGGGGCAGTTCGTCGAGGCGCGCACGCATCGATTCCTCGTCGATGTCGGGCAGCACCTCGGAGTGCTCGGGCACGGCTCCCGCGGCAGCGAGGGCCAGCCACAGCAGGCTCATGGCAAACAGGCGTTTCATGCTCAGTTGGTGCTGAAGCGATAGGTGAGACCGAAACTCAAGATTTCCTTAAACTGCCAGTAACGCCAATCGGGGTCCCACGTGTGTGACTTGTCGAAGCGCAGGTGGGTGTAGATTTTGGTGTTGAGGTAGCGCGTGATGGAGAAGTCGAAGGTGTTTTCCCAGTCGCCTTGCACATAGGAGTAGTTGGTGAACACATACAGCCTCGAACTCCACATGATGTTTGGCGTGATTTTCCAGGTGAACTTGGCCTCGACATTGCTACCGAAACTATGCTTGGTGTGGTGCCCGGCATCGATGCCAAACGTGGTGGGGTCCAGGCGCGTGATGTCGCGGCAAATCTTCAAGTTGTAGGACAGCGGTGCGATGGCCACTGTCACGGCCTTGATGCCGTTGGCGTCCTTGTAGTCGTAGGTCATACCGAGACCCAGGTTCAACTCGCCAGGGCCCAGGAAGGTGGCCGTCATGGTGTTGGTGTTGTGCTTGTAGTTGTTGAAGAACTGCGTCTTGAATTGCAGCATGGCGCTGTAGTACCAGTGTTTCACTGCCTTGTAGCCCAGTTGCGAGGTGAACAGGAAGTTGTCCTCGTTGATCATGTACTTGCGGTAGTCGTCGTTGTGGGCGGTAGCGACGCCGAGTTTGTAACTCAGCACGTTGTTGAACAGCCAGTTGGGGTGCACGTTCTGGTTGAGGTTGCACTCCCATTTGATGTCGGCCAGGATGTTGAGGTTGTTCTCGCCGCCTTGATACCAGTTGCCGCTCACGTAGGACTGCGTGAAGTGCAGCGAACTGTTGAAGGTGTGGAGCCAGTTGTGGATTTTGATGGGCGCCTCCTCGGTGGGCACGGAGTCGGGCTGCTCCACCACGGGTGCCGGCACGGCGAGCATGGCTTGCGTGGGGTCGGCCTGGATGATGTGTTGGCGTGGCAGTTCGGGTAATGTGCGCCCGTTGTAGGCCACGAGTTGCGGCTCGGCCACCATGTTGCGATAGCGTGCTCGTTTCACGCGCGCCGTGCGCTGCCTCTCGCGTGTGAGCCAGTTGTCGTCCACGTCGAGTTGCGGGGCGGCCGACGGCGCGAACACGGTGAGTGGCGATGCTTGATGAGCATCCAGCGCATCGTCCAGGCGGTTCTCAAAGACAAGTGGCATGAGCACGTCGCTCGATTGTTGCGCCACCATTGCGCACGGCGAGAGCGCAACGACCATCGCCAGCGCTTTGCGGAATAGTGTAGTTGTTCTCATGACCACAAATTTAGAAAAATCTTTGCACCATTGCAAGCAAACCGCAAAAAATGGTGCCAAAAACGCCCCGCGGCGTGTGGGCTGCGGGGCGCTGTGAGAGTGATGCTGTGAAAGCCGATGATTATTTGAATGCGTCTTCGGGCATGCCCAGTTCTTTGAGCACTTGTTTGCCCCATTCCTCGTCGGCCATCGCTTTCTTTCCATTCTCGCTACTCTCGGCCAACTTGGTGAACTCACGGAAGTTCTTGTCTAAATCCTCATACTTCTTGGCCTCTTCTTGAATCTTTCCCAATGCGGCAAGTGCCTTGGCGGGATCTTTCTCGTTCTCCATGTCTTCCTTGATTTTAGACATGGCCTCAAACATGGGCTTCATCTCCTTGAGCATGCCCTTAATGGCGTCCTTCCACTGGTCCTCGGTCCAGTTTGCGCCATCGGCCTTGGCCTTCTCAATGATTTCGGCGCCGCTCAGTTCGCTGAGGGCCTTCTCGCCGCACGATGTCAGGCTCAAGCCCAGCACCATCAACATCACGATTGTAAGAAACTTTTTCATCACGTTAATCAGTTTTAATAAGTTAAACAACGAAAAATAATTATATCCTTAATCTGGAAAATTCCAAGACGCGAATTTCAAATTTTGACAAATTTAGGCAATATTATTCAATTGTGCAAGCATCGGAGCCATTATTATGTGAATAATTAACGATGGTTGTTGGTGGTTAAAAACGAAATGGGCTGCCCGCGGCGATGCGGGTAGCCCATTTTCGATTGAGGTCGATGTGTGGTTTAGGCGTTCTTTGCCTTCTCCACGATGGCCTTGAATGCTTCGGGGTTGTTCATGGCCAGGTCGGCGAGCACCTTGCGGTTAATCTCGATACCAGCCTTGTGGATGAGACCCATGAGTTTGCTGTAAGAGAGGTCCTCGAGGCGTGCAGCCGCGTTGATACGCTGAATCCACAGAGCGCGGAAGTTGCGTTTTTTCTTCTTGCGGTCGGCATAGGCGTAGGTGAGACCCTTCTCCCAGGTGTTCTTGGCCACGGTCCAGACGTTCTTGCGAGCGCCAAAGTAACCTCGTGTAAGTTTCAAAATTTTCTTGCGCTTCGCACGCGAAGCAACATGATTTACTGATCTTGGCATTTTTCTAAAATTACTTGTTTTGAATGTCAGCGGCAGTTGTTTGTGCTGCTCTTAATGCTGGCCATTCGGTTAATAAAAAATTGAAATTCTTTAAAAGATTAAGTTGAGGTCACAACTTACTCGCTAATCATTTCTTGACGAGGAGTTCGCGAATCGAGTTCAGGTTAGCCTTGTCCACGACAACGATCTTACCCAAATTGCGTTTGCGTTTTTTGCTCTTCTTGGTCAAGATGTGACTCTTGTAAGCATGACGACGTTTAATCTTCCCTGTTCCGGTAAAGGTGAACCTTTTTTTGGCACCGGAATTAGTTTTAACTTTTGGCATTTTGTTTTGTGTAAATTTTAATAAAAAAACAGTTATCAATTATGGGGAACAGGCACTTACAAGCCTGATGCCCCTTTTTTTTCATTTTGTGAGTCGGTCCATTCTGCGCGCGGCGGCCTTTTATTCGTCGGTTGCTGCCGGCTCATCGTCGGCGCTGGTGGCCTCTTTCTTCTTGGCGGAACTCTTCTTGGGCGAGAGCATGATGGTCATGCGTTTTCCCTCGAGCACCGGCATTTGGTCCACCTTGGCATACTCTTCCAGGTCGTTGGCGAAACGAAGCAGCAACACTTCTCCTTGTTCCTTGAACAAGATGGAACGTCCCTTGAAGAAGACGTAACTCTTGACCTTGGATCCCTCCTTGAGGAACTCGATGGCGTGCTTGAGTTTGAAGTTGTAGTCGTGGTCGTCGGTTTGTGGTCCGAATCTAATCTCCTTGACCACCACCTTTGTCGACTTGGCCTTTTGCTCCTTGGCGCGCTTGCGTTGCTGGTAGACGAACTTCTGGTAGTCCATGATGCGGCACACGGGCGGTGTTGCCGTGGGAGCGATTTCGATGAGGTCGAGTTCTTGCTCCTCGGCGATGCGCATTGCCTGGGCAATGGGGTAGATGCCAGGTTCCACGTTGTCGCCCACCAGTCGCACCTCGGGTGCGGCGATTTGGTCGTTGATAGCGTGCTGGTCTTTGTCCTGTTTGCCCTGTTGGCGGCGTCGGTCGTTGCGTCGCGGTGCTCCCGCGGGACGCTTGGGTGCCGGCTTGAATGGTTTCTTATTCATTCAGTTAACTACTTAAAAAGTGGTCATTTGTTTAACTTCGTTTAAAATGTCGGCTGCAAAGGTAGTAATTTTTTTTGAACCTTGGTCACCTTCGCCCTGTTTTCTTACAGAAACTTCTCCTGTAGCCTCCTCTTTTTCGCCAACGATGAGCAGATAGGGTATGCGTTTAAGTTCATTGTCGCGTATTTTCTTGCCTATCTTCTCGTTGCGCTCGTCGATGATGGCGCGCACGTCCATGTCGTTGAGTTCGGCCACCACGCGCTTAGCGTAGTCGTTGTACTTCTCGCTGATGGGGAGCACGACGCACTGGTCGGGGACGAGCCACAGCGGGAGTTTGCCGGCGGTGTGCTCGAGCAGCACGGCGATGAAGCGCTCCAGCGAGCCGAATGGTGCGCGGTGAATCATCACCGGGCGGTGCTTGAGGTTGTCGGCGCCGGTGTATTCCAGTTCGAAGCGCTCGGGCAGGTTGTAGTCCACCTGGATGGTGCCCAACTGCCAGCGGCGTCCCAGGGCGTCCTTGACCATGAAGTCGAGTTTGGGGCCGTAGAACGCGGCCTCGCCGGTCTCTTGGCGTGCCTTGAGTCCCTTCTCCTCGCAGGCCTCGATGATGGCGCGCTCGGCCTTCTCCCAATTCTCGTCGCTGCCCACATATTTCTCGGGGTGTGCGGGGTCGCGCAGCGAGATTTGGGCCTCATATTCGAAGCCGAAGATGCGGAAGATGAACGAGATGATGTCCATCACGCCGAGGAACTCCTGCTTGAGTTGGTCGGGCGTGCAGAACAAGTGGGCGTCGTCCTGGCAGAAGCAGCGCACGCGGGTGAGGCCGTGAAGTTCGCCGCTCTGCTCATAGCGATAGACGGTGCCAAACTCGGCAAAGCGCAACGGCAGGTCCTTGTAACTGCGCGGCGCAGTGCGATAAATCTCGCAGTGGTGCGGGCAGTTCATGGGCTTGAGCAAGTATTCCTCGCCCTCCTCGGGGGTGTTGATGGGCTGGAAAGAGTCCTTGCCATACTTGGCGTAGTGTCCCGAAGTGACGTAGAGCATCTTGTTGCCGATGTGCGGCGTGACCACCTGCTGGTAGCCATATTTCTTTTGTATGCGTGCCAGGAAGTCTTGCAGCCTGTTGCGCAGTGCTGCTCCCTTGGGCAGCCACAGCGGCAATCCGGCGCCCACGCGCTGCGAGAATGCGAAGAGTTCCATCTCCTTGCCAATCTTGCGGTGGTCGCGCTTCTTGGCCTCCTCGAGCATGACGAGGTACTCGTCGAGCATCTTTTTCTTGGGGAATGAGATGCCATAGACGCGCACCAGTTGTGGACGTTTCTCGTCGCCACGCCAGTAGGCTCCGGCGAGCGAGAGAATTTTCACGGCCTTGATGGGCTCGGTGGTGGGGATGTGCGGTCCGCGGCACAGGTCGGTGAAGTTGCCCTGTGTATAGGTGGTGATGTGGCCGTCCTCGAGTTCGTTGATGAGTTCGCACTTGAGGCTTTGTCCGCCGTCGCCGAAGAACTTCAGCGCGTCGGCCTTGCTGATGTCGCGGCGCACGACGGCCTCCTTGCGAGCCACCAGTTCGGCCATTTTTTTCTCAATCTTCTCAAAGTCGGCACTCGTGAGCGTGTTCTCGCCCGGGTCGATGTCGTAGTAGAATCCGTTCTCGATGGCGGGACCTATACCAAACTGAATGCCGTGGTAGAGTTCCTGCAAAGCCTCGGCCAGCAAGTGTGCCGATGTGTGCCAGAAGGCGTGCTTGCCCTCGGCATCCTCCCACTTGAACAACTTGATCTCGCCGTCCTCACAAATGGGGCGAGAGATGTCCCAAGGCTCACCATTGAACGACGCTGCCAGCACGTTGCGTGCCAGGCCAGCGCTGATGCTCTCGGCAATTTGCAACGGCGTGATGCCGCTCTCAAACTGCTTGACGTTTCCGTCGGGAAATTGAATGTTAATCGTCATAACGAATTTTATGTGTATATATAAGGTGTAAATGTCGTTCCCTACAACGGAACGACTCATCAAACTGCAAAGTTAACACTTTTCTTCGACACGCACAACGAGTATCCCAATTTTGAGATACCCGTTGCGTGAATCGATGTGAAATCGATGTAAAATCGATGTGAAATCGATGTGTTGATGGCGCTTAGAACCTGATGCC
>CACWKM010000021.1 GCA_902761475.1 uncultured Bacteroidales bacterium | reverse complement strand
CTCCACGGTGACGTTGCGCATGTGGAGTTTGCGATACTGCACGTTGTCGACTTGCACCTTGACTTGCCCCACTGGGAGTTTGCCGCCGGGCGCGGTGTGTTGGCCCGAGATGTCGATGCCAAACGAGGCATAGCATTTTGCGACGCCTATGTGCGGCAAATCAAACGTCTTGCCCACACTGATGGCCTGGGTACTCGCTTGACCCGAAAGGTATTTGCGGAGTTGGTCGATGGTGAACTGAAACCTCAAATCGCCCACCGCCGAGCCCACAGTTCCGGCAAAGATGAGTTTCTTCCAGAGCACGGCAAACTCGCCACTGTAATCTATGTTGCCAAGAGCATGCAGCGGTTTGGCCATGAGCGGCTTGGTGGTAAAGAAGTCGATGATTTTCTCCTTGATGCCGCTGTGTGCCGCCATGTGGCTCACCCGGAACCTGATGTCGCGCCGTTTCTTGTCGGTGAGATTGGCGATGCTGCCGTTTGCCTTGATGTGCAGTCGCTTGTCGGCCGTGGCTACGTCGATGTTGTCAAATCGCATGGATGTGGCAATTCCGCTGAGCCTGACGTGCAGGATGAGCGGCATGGTGAATCGGTGAAGCACGCGTGTGAATGGCCGTGAGATGTCTTTGAGGATGACGTGGCCCGTGATGGGCGACGTGGAGTAGGCGAGGACACGGTTTTCTTGTTTGTCGGGTAGCGTGAGGCGGGCCGAGTCGAAAGTGAGCGTGGTGCTGCCTTGCCTGATGTTCACTTGCTTGACGCGCAGTGCCTGCTTGTTGAGTTGCAGGTTCAGGCGCACGTCGTTCAGGTCAATTCCCGTGACGGGGTCGCTCGCCGTGCATCGTTTCACTGTGGCCGCCAACGAGTCGGCGCTCAAGTGGTTGATGTCGGCTTTGAGGTTGATGGTCATGTCCAGGTGCCCCTTGTCGAAGAATCCTCGTTTGGGCTTGCCAGTGTTTTTGCGTGGCTTGTGGTTGTTGGTGGCAAAACGCAGGCTGTCGACGTCGAGCGTGTGTCCCAGGAGGTCGTTGCTGTAGTTCAGCCGCTTGAGGTCGAACTGTCGCGTGGTGGGAGCATGCAAGGTGGCGTGAATGTCCTCGAGGGTGAGTCGCTGGATGTCTATCGAGAGTTTCTTGCCCGGTTTGTCGGGTTCTTTCTTGCTGGTGATGTGCTTGAGGCTGTCGATGAGGAATTGGTAGTTGGCCACCGAGTCGATGGAGTCCTTGACCATCATGATTTGTGCCCCCCGAATGTCCACTTTCGACACCTTGACCTGCTGCTGCCTCAGCGCCATCAGGTCGGCGCTCGCCTCGAGGCGTTGCAGTTGCAGCATCTTGCGTCCCTGCTGGTCGTCAATTTCCACGCCATAGAACTCGAAGTCTTGCCGCATCACGTCCACATGCACGCTATCGACAGCCACTCTGGTACCCAGTTCGCGCGAGAGCAAGGTGGTGGCGGCACGCATGAGCCGGTTCTGGAACGACGGCGTGTTGAGCAAATAGGCGGCCACGCCAAGCAGCACCGCCACAAGGATGACGGTGACACCAAGCACCTTTAATATGATTTTAAGCCAGCGCATTGCAGTTCACAGCACAAAATTAAAACATTTTGGCGAGACCGCCAAGCACCTTGGCGTGTGAGGGCAAACAAAGGCTATTGCAGGTGCCAGATTATTTGAGTAACTTTGCGTTTGAGATTAGGTAAATTCAACAAACAACTACGATTATGTCAGACATTGTAAACTATTACGACAGTTTTGAGAGCGCCCAAAGGTTAGAAGAAAACGGCCACTTGTTGCATGCCGCCATCGAATACTGGATGTGTACCCAATATGGCGAGCATGGCGAATTCCCCTACATGCCCGACACGTCGCTGGAGGATAAGGCCTATAAGCGGTGGATGAAGATTCAGTCCAAGTTGCCCTATGCGCAACTGTCAAAGACCACGTTCATCAAGGGCTGCCAATGCCCGAAGGCACTGTGGCTGTATCTCAACAAGTATAAATGCCGCTATGTGAGCGACGAAATCCAGCGGAAGTTCGACACCGGCCATGTGGTGGGCGAATTGGCGCAGCATCTGTTCCCGTCGGGATATGACGCTTCGCATTTTCCCATCCTTCAGATGCGGCTCAACGCCTTGCGCGGCAAGACGCCCCTGACGGTGCCCGGCTTGCCGGCGCGACTCAGGCAAGGCCTGTGGGTGTGCCAGACCCAGGAGGCCCTCGCTCGCAACGAGAAGGACATCTATGAGGCCGCCTTTAGGCATAACGATGTCTTTGCCGCCCTCGACATCCTGCACGCCACAGACCATGGCTACGAGGCCTATGAGGTGAAAAGCAGTTACATGGTGAAAGACGTGTATATACACGATTGCGCCTTGCAGTATTATGTGATGAGCCATCACATCGATTTGACCGATATCTTCCTCGTTTATCCCGATGAGGAATATGTCAAGTCCTTGGGCGTGGAGTTGATAGACCTCACCCTGGAGAACTGCGACGTGCAGCGGTTGTTCATCAAGAAATCGATACTCAACGAAGTGCTTGCCTTGCAAGAAACCATCGAGGCCGAGTTGAAAGCGCTGCAACCCATCCTGAAGCAACAGGCTGAGCCAAAGATTGACACCGGCGAGCAATGCACCAACCCCTATAGTTGCGAGTTCCATCACTATTGCACCGGCACGCCCATTCCGTATGATGACCCATGGGAATTTTTGTAAGTGTCGCTATGTGAAAAGTTTTTCGTAATTTTGCCGCGGATAAATAGAAACGAGAAAAACGAGATGGATAATCGCAAACTGATAGACCAGTTGTCGGAGCGTTTGGGTCGCAACAAGACCGACGTGCGCAAACTCATGGACGCCTTTGTGGGCGTGGTGAGCACTCGTTGCGGCGAACTCGACACGATAGCCATACCGGGCTTTGGCAATTTCGAGCCCAAGAAACGAACTGAACGCATTGTCGTGAACCCCGCCACGGGCAAACGAATGCTGGTGCCGCCCAAAATGACTTTGGGATTCAAGGTGAGCAACGTGTTAAAAGGAAAACTTAAGAAATAGTGAGGAGCGATGAACAGTAAATTGACCTTTGTGGAACTCGTGGACCTGGTGGCCCAGTCGGCCAACACGTCGAAACGCGTGAGCGAACTATTTCTTAAAGAACTTGTTGCGCAGGTGTCGCAGGCCCTCATCGATGGTGAGGAAGTGACGGTGAAGGGCTTGGGGCACTTTGCCGTGGAGCGCCGTCATCGCGGTGGTGAGACCACGCCGCAAGTGACGTTCACGCCCGACAAGGCCCTTGCCGAGACGTTGAACCAGCCTTTTGCCCAGTTCGAGACCATCACCCTCGACGATGAGGTGACCGATGAGATGTTGCAGGCACTTGATGATGAGCCTCAAGACGAGCCGACCGAGGAGTCGCTCGTCGTTGACGAGCCCGATACCGAGTCCGACGAACCTGTCGAAGAGGCACCCGTTGAAGAACCGCCCGTGGAAGATGCTCCCGTTGAGCCGCCCGTGATGGCTGCGGCAGTGTCGTCGCCGATAGTTCAAGCACCTCAAGAAGAGCCTGCCCCAGCGCCTTCCGTGGAGGCGCCTGCCCCCGTTGCCGTCGATTCGTCGGCCACGCGTCGCGCCTTCATTCACGGTGCTGTGGTGGGTGCACTGTCGGCGTTCCTCATCAGTTCGCTCATTGCTCTGGGAATGGTGCTGCACAATCGGCCGAGCGGTGTGTCGCCAAGTGAAACCACCGCTTTGCAGGCCGACACGATTGCCGAGAGCGACAGTGTCGCGCCGGCGCCGGCGAGCAAGCCTGTCGTGGTCACCGACACCATAAGCCGCACGATGTTCTTGACGCGCATGGCTGCCAAGCACTACGGCAAGCCCGATTTTTGGGTGTATATCTATGAGGAAAACAAGGCCAAGATTACCGACCCCAACAATGTGCCCATAGGCACCGTGATGGTGATACCTCCGGCCTCAAAATATGGCATTGACCCGTCTGACAAGGCCAGTGTGGATTTAGCACGCAAACGCTCGTTTGAGGTGCTTAGCAAGCATTGACCGCGCTTAACGGTTGTCTCCGTCGCCATGCAGCATGTGTCGCTGCTGCCGCGAATTGATTTTCTCCACGTTGAGGCGTGCCACGTCGTCGAGCGAGTAGTTCAGCGCGCGTGCCATCGCCGCCACATACCACATGACATCGCCAAGTTCCAGGGCGATGTCATGTCGCATTTTATCGTCGAGCACGCCGGCATGGTCGCGCAGCATCTTTTTCACCTTTTCGGCCACTTCGCCCGTCTCGCCAGCCAACCCGATGGCGGGATAGACCACACCCATGTCGGTGGGGAAAATGGCAGTGGCCATGGCCAGTTCTTGATATTCGTTGAGTGTCATAGTTGTGTCGTGATGATTGGTCATGGCAAAATTACGAAAAGAAATCCATTGTGGCCATTATTTTTGGTGTCAATAATAAAATTATTGAGGGCGGGGGAGTGCACGAGTAGCAATATTTTTTGTATATTTGCAAATTGTATAGAAGTTATATAGGGCATGAACGGGAGCGCTGCATTTAGGTTTGCTTGTATCTTGCTGCTGTGGGTGGCATTGTGCTACTTGTTGCTCACCCGCACGGCTCGCATCGACGGCATGACGATATTTACCATCGTTGCCTCGGGCATCATCGTGTTTGTGCCGCTATATAAAAAATACGTGCGTAACCGTGATTAGTTCCTCTTGCTATGACCGATAACGAATATATCAAAGACCATTTTCCGTTGCTTGCCACCATCGACAGTCCTGCCGACCTGAAGAAGTTGTCAATCGACCAACTGCCTCAGGTGTGCGACGAGTTGCGTGGTTTCATCATTCACGAGTTGTCGACCAATCCTGGCCATTTCGCCTCGAGCATGGGTGCCGTGGACATCGTGGTGGCGTTGCACTACGTGTTCAACACGCCCGACGACCGCCTTGTGTGGGATGTGGGCCATCAGGCTTATGCCCACAAGATTCTTACTGGTCGCCGCGACCTGTTCCACACCAATCGCAAGTTGGGTGGCATCAGCGGTTTTCCCAACCCCAGCGAGAGCGAGTATGACACGTTCACCGCTGGCCATTCCTCAAACAGCATCTCTGCGGCACTGGGCATGAGCATTGCCGCTGAATTGCAGGGCAACCCCGACCGCCGTGTGGTGGCCGTGATAGGTGATGCGAGCATCAGCGGCGGCATGGCATTCGAGGGACTCAATAATGCGTCGATTAACAACACCAACCTGCTCATCATCCTCAACGACAACGACATGGCTATCGACGCCAATGTGGGTGCGCTGGGCGAGTACATGACCAAGTTGAGCACCTCGCGCCGCTATAACAATCTGCGTTACAAAACCTACCAGTTCTTGCGTCGCCACAATGTGGTGAACGATAGCCGCAAGGGTATCGTGCTGCGCTTCAACAATGCGGTCAAGTCGCTGCTCACGGGCCAGCAAAACATATTTGAGGGTTTGAATATCCGTTATTTTGGTCCCTTCGATGGCCACGACGTGCGCCGGCTCGTGAAGGTGTTCAGCGAGGTGAAGGATATGTCAGGCCCCAAGTTGGTGCATCTTCACACCGTGAAGGGCAAGGGTTATCCCGTTGCGGAGGCCGACCCGACGACTTGGCATGCTCCAGGTCGCTTCAACGAGGCAACCGGCGAGCGCGTGAAAGACGAGCATGCCGAATATGCACCGTTGAAGTATCAGGACGTGTTTGGTCACACCCTGGTGGAGTTGGCGCAGGCCAACGACCGGATTGCGGGCATCACTGCCGCCATGCCCGGCGGCACTTCCATCGCGATGATGCAGGAGGCGTTGCCCGAACGCACCTTCGATGTGGGCATCAGCGAGGGCCATGCCGTGACCTTTGCCGGCGGACTCGCCAAAGACGGCTTGCACCCGTTCTGCGCCATCTATAGCACCTTCTTGCAGCGTGGCTACGACCAAATTGTCAATGATATCGCCATTCAACATTTGCCAGTCACCTTCTGCATTGACCGCGGAGGCTTGGTGGGCGAGGACGGCGTGACGCATCATGGCCTGTTCGACTTGGCCTATCTGCGTTGTATCCCGGGCATGACTGTGGCGTCGCCCATGAATGAGCATCAGTTGCGCAATCTCATGTACACGTCGCAACTGCCAGGCATGGGCCCGTTTGCCATTCGTTATCCTCGCGGTCGTGGCTCGCTTGTCGACTGGCGCAACGTCATGCAGGAGCAGCCTGTGGGGCGTGGTCGCAAACTCAGCGATGGCGACCAATTGGCGTTGCTCACGCTGGGTCCCCTGGGCAACGATGTGGCGCGCGTGGTGGCTCGATTGCGCGAGCGCGGCATCAGCGTGGGCCATTACGACATGATTTATCTCAAGCCACTCGACGAGGCCCTTGTCGCCGAGGCGGCAGGCCGCTATCGCCATGTGGTGACTGTGGAAGACGGCACCACGATGGGTGGGTTGGGCACCGCGGTGGCCGAGTGGATGGCGCATAACGGCAGCGCAGCGCGCTTGACCACGCTGGGCGTGAACGACACCTTTGTGCAACACGGCAAGCCCAGCGAACTATATGCACAGTGCGGTATCGACGAGCAATCGATAGAGCGCACCATTATTGACTTACTCAATCAAACGTCACCAAGATGAAAATTGTGATAGCGGGAGCCGGCGAGGTAGGCTCGCATCTTGCCAAGATGCTCAGCGACGAGGAGCAGGACATCATCATCATGGATACCGATGAGCAAAAACTCGCCATGCTTGATTCCTACAACCTGATGACCTATCAGGGCAATGGCACGTCGTTTCGCGACTTGAAAAACGTGCGCGTGGGCGAGGCCGACATCTTTATCGCCGTCACCCCCCACGAGGCTCGCAACCTCATGGCGTGCTGCATGGCCAAGACGCTGGGAGCCCGCAAGACTGTTGCGCGCATCGACAATGCCGAGTACCTGCAACCGCAGCCGCAGCGCTATTTTGCCAAGACCGGCGTTGACGAACTCATTTATCCTGAGTTTCTGGCATCGGAGGAGATTGCTAATGCGTTGCGTCGCACCTGGGTGCGAAACTGGTTTGAGATGTTCGACGGCGAACTCATCGTGATAGGCGTGAAGTTGCGCAGCAACTCGGTGCTTGTGGGCAAACGCTTGCGCGATGTGGGCGAGACCGTGTCGGGGGCACTCCACGTGTGTGCCATCAAGCGCAACCGCGAGACCATCATTCCGCGTGGCGACGACCACATCCTCGAGAACGACATTGCCTACATGGCCACCACGCGCGACCACATCGACGAGGTGAGACAATTGTGCGGCAAGACCAACATCGACGTGAACAATGTGTTCATCATGGGCGGGTCGAACATGGCCGAGCAACTCGCCAACCATTTGGGCACGAAATACAAAGTGAAAATCCTCGAGTCCAATTTGGAGCGTTGCCAAGAACTTGCCGACCGTCTGCCGCATTGCAACATTGTGAAAGGTGATGCGCGCGACGTCGATTTGCTCGAGGAGGAGGGCATCGCCGACTACGAGGTGTTTGTGGCGCTCACCGAAAGCGCCGAGGCCAATATCTTGGGCTGTATGATGGCAAAAGATATGGGCGTGCGCAAGACGGTGGCCGAGGTGGAGAACATTCAGTTCATCAGCGAGGCCGAGGCGTTGAACATAGGCAGCGTCATCAATAAGAAACTGCTGGCCTCGAGTCGCATTTTCCAAATTATGCTCGATAGCGACACCTCCAACGCCAAGTGCCTTGCGCTTGCCGATGCCGAGGTCGCCGAACTCGTGGTGAAAGCCGGCTCGCGGGTGACCCGCGCCGATGTGAAAGACCTCACGCTGAGCCAGGACATGACCATCGCCGGTGTGGTGCGCGATGGCAAGGGACAACTGGTGCGCGGCAACACGCGTCTGCAAGCCGGAGACCATGTAGTGGTGTTCTGCCTCACAGGGGCCATCCACAAGATAGAGAAATTATTTAACTGATAATAGCCACACGTCAACAGTCACAGCATCGTTATAGAAAATGTCACGCAAAAGCACACCGGTCATTAACTTCCCCATGGTGTTCCGTGTCATGGGGTGGCTTCTCTTGATTGAGGCATTGTTCATGCTCGTTCCGTTAGGCGTGTCGTTACTGTGTCGCGAGCATGATATCGCCCTCGATTTTGGTGTGGCCATGTCGATAACGGCGTGTGCGGGTACGTTCATGGCCTATGTGATAAAGCCCAAGAACCACAACACGTCGATGCGCAAGCGCGAGGGACTGCTGCTCACCGCAATCATTTGGGTGTTTTTCTCGGCCTTTGGCATGTTGCCGTTCATCACGAGCGGCACGTTGACCAATGTGACCGATGCTTTCTTTGAGACCATGGCGGGCTTCACGACGACGGGTTCGACGGTGATAGCCGATGTGGAAGCCTTGCCTCGCGGCCTGCTGTTCTGGCGTGCGCTCATGCAGTGGATAGGCGGCATGGGAATCATCCTGTTCACGCTCGCGGTGTTGCCAATGCTCAACTACAAGGGTGGCATTGCGCTCTTCAATGCCGAGGTGACAGGCATCACCCACGAACGAATGCGTCCGCGAGTGAGCCAGACGGCAAAGGACATGTGGCTCATCTATGTGGTGCTCACCGCGGTGCTGGCGGTGTTGCTGATTGTGCCCATGGGGTGGTTCGATGGTGTGTGCCATGCGTTGACGACCATGTCGACAGGAGGATTTACCACCCACAAAGATGGTTTGCACTACTGGCACTCCTATTATATTTATGTGGTGGTGATGGTGTTCATGTTCTTGGGCGGAATCAACTTCTCGCTGCTGTTTGCTGCGAGCCGTGGGCGTTTCAACCGCGTGCGCCAAAGCGACACCTTCAAGTGGTATTGCGCCGTGGCCTTCATCGTGTCGCTCGTTATCATAGGCCGCATGTTTTACATGAACTATTGTGATAACGATGCCGACCGTGTGACTTATGCGATATTTGACACCCTATCGACGATTACCTCTACGGGCTTTGGCAGTGTCCACTATGAGTGGGGCAGTGAGTTTGTGGCCATGATTCTGCTCATCATGATGTTCTTTGGCGGCATGGCGGGCTCCACGAGTGGCGGTGCAAAGATTGACCGCATGATAGTGCTTCTCAAGCAGACAGCCAACGAGTTTTACCGTGTGCTTCACCCCAATGCCGTGACCACGGTTCGCATCGACTCGCGCGCCTTGCCCCATGTGTATGTGGCTCGAGTCATCGCTTTCCTGGCCATTTACTTCGTGGTCATTTTTGCCGTGGCATTGATGCTCTCCATGATGGGCTTGCCCATGTTCGACAGCATCTTCACGTCGATGTCAACCATCAGCAATGTGGGTTTGGGCTATGGTGTGACCGCCGATTTAGGCTCGCTTGCGCTGCTGCCGGCACCAGCGAAATGGTTGCTGGCGATAGAGATGCTGGTGGGACGTCTCGAACTCTTCACTGTGCTCATTCTCTTCACGCGCACCTTCTGGGTGAAGGATTGATGAGGCCATTTTGTGGAGTGGAATAAAATTAGTAATTTTGTAACAAACGAATAATTAAAAACATAAAGACGACTACTATGGAAGACGAGAACGTGAAAATGCCGATGGAGTATAGCGACATTTGCCCCATTGCTGACAAGGATTTCCACAACGAGATGACCATTCTTGTTCAAGAACCCATGTTTCAGCAGATTGTGGGCGTGTTGCTCCCCGACTACAAGTATTCGCAACTTAAGCATGTGCTGCTGTCGCTGAACAGCAAGCGCGAGTTCCAACTCAAGATTATGGCGCCTTTCTTGGAGGGGCTGTTTGCCAAGACTGGTACGTCGCTGTCGACGAGCGGTCTTGACTTGCTGGACCGCGAGAACCCCTACATGTTCATTACCAACCACCGCGACATCGTGCTGGACAGTGCTCAGTTAGGCTACACCCTCATCAAGGAGGGCTTGGATTCTTGCGAGATTGCCATTGGCAACAACCTGCTCATTTATGACTGGATTACCAAGTTGGTGCGTCTCAACAAGAGTTTTATTGTGAAACGCAACTTGGGACGTATCCAGACCATGGCCGCCGCCATCCAGTTGTCAGGCTATATGCACTTTGCGATTACGCAGAAACATGCCTCCATTTGGATTGCCCAGCGTGAGGGACGTTGCAAGGACAGCAATGACCGCACGCAAGAGAGCCTCATCAAGATGCTTGCCTACGGACGTCGCGACGTGTCGTTCATCGAGAGCCTGAAGGAACTGAACATCGCCCCCATTGCCATCAGTTATGAGTATGACCCCAACGATTACCTCAAGGCCAAGGAATTCTTGATGAAGAGCAAGAACCCCAACTGGCGCAAGAGCCCGCAAGACGACCTCATCAGCATGAAGACGGGCATCATGGGCCACAAGGGACAGGTTCACTACTCGTTCACGCCGTGCATCAACGAGGAACTTGACAAAATCCCCGACGATTTGGACCGCTTCCTCACCGTGGACCGCGTGTGCGCCATCATTGACCGTGCTATCCACGAGAATTACAAGATATTCAAGACCAACTACATTGCGCACGACATCTTGTTTGACGACCACCGCTTCGAGGACAAATACACGCCCGAGGAGCGTGAGGCGTTCACGAAGTACTTGAGTTCGCAAATCGACAAGACCGACATCAAACTCTCGGAGTTTGACCGCTTCTACATGTACAACAAGATGTTGCAAATGTACTCGAATCCGCTCACCAATCAACTTGAGGCACTGAAGTAATCGCCTCGCACACCAATGGCAAACGACAAAATTGCATTGCTCATCTCTCGCGAGGTGGGACTCAAGGTCAATCAAGTGGTGGCCACCATTCGTCTGCTCGACGATGGTGCCACCATTCCTTTCATTAGCCGCTATCGCAAGGAGGCGACCGGCAATCTCGACGAAATGGCGATTCAGCACGTGGCACAATGCCTGGCGCGCTATCGCGAACTTGAGAAGCGCCGTGCGTCAATCCTCAAGACCATCGAGGCTCAAGACCAACTCACTCCCGAACTTGCCGCTCGCTTGAACGACTGTTGGGACGCTGCCGAACTTGAGGATTTGTATATGCCCTACAAGCCCAAGCGCAAGACGCGTGCCGAGGCTGCTCGCCAGCGAGGGTTGGAGCCCCTGGCGCGCATCATCATGGCGCAGCGCGAGTCCGACATTGCCGCCCGCGCCGTGCGTTTCGTGGGCGATGAGGTGCCCGACCCCGATGCCGCCATCGCCGGCGCTCAGGACATCATCGCCGAGTGGGTGAGCGAGAACGCGCGGGTGCGAGGTATGGTGCGACAGGCTTTCAGTCGTTTTGCCGTGCTCAAATCGCACTTTGTCAAGGGAAAGGAAATTGAGGGACGTAACTATGAGAGTTACTACGAATGGTCGCAGCCGTTGCGCCGTGTACAGTCGCATCAGTTGTTGGCCATCAGGCGAGGGGAGAAGGAGGGTTATCTGCGCGTGTCGATTGACATCGACGACGAGCGCACTCTCGAGCAAATACTCCGCCAGGTGGTGCGTGGCAAAGGCATGGCCTCGCAACTTGTAACCGAGGCAGCCACCGATAGTTATAAGCGGCTCATCAAGCCCAGCATCGAGACCGAGTTTGCTGCCATTGCCAAGCATAATGCCGACGAAGTGGCCATTGATATGTTTGCCCAGAATGTGCGGCAGTTGTTGTTCGCGCCCCCGCTTGGCAGCCGTCGCATCATGGCCATCGACCCGGGTTTCCGCACGGGTTGCAAAGTGGTGTGTCTGGACCAAAATGGCAATTTGCTGCATCACGATGTGATATATCCCACCGCGCCCCATCACGATGTGGAGGGCGCCTCGCGCATGCTGACCGACCTGGCCCGTAAGTATCGGGTCGACGATATCGCTGTGGGCGACGGCACAGCTAGCCGAGAAACGGTGAAATTCGTGAAACGATTGGGCTTGGCTCCTGTGCACGTGGTGAGCGAGAACGGCGCCTCGATTTATTCGGCGAGTGCCATCGCTCGCGAGGAGTTCCCCGACAAAGACGTGACCGTGCGTGGCGCGGTGAGCATAGGTCGGCGCCTGCTTGACCCGCTTGCCGAATTAGTGAAAATCGACCCCAAGAGCATAGGCGTGGGGCAGTATCAGCACGATGTGGACCAGACGATGCTGCGCGACGCACTCCACTTCACGGTGGAGAGTTGCGTGAACCAAGTGGGTGTGAACGTGAACACCGCATCGCGCGAGTTGCTCACCTATGTGGCTGGCCTCGGTCCCGTGCTGGCCCAGAATATTGTGGACTATCGTGCCGAGCATGGCGACTTCAAGCGTCGCTCACAACTCATGGATGTGCCCAAACTTGGCGCGAAGACCTTTACACAGGCAGCAGGTTTCTTGCGTGTGCCGGGTGGTGACAATCCGCTCGATAACAGTGCCGTACACCCCGAGCGTTATGCCCTTGTGGAGCGCATGGCCGCCGATGTGGGTTGCACAGTGGGGCAACTTATCGCCGAGCGCGATCGTCGAGCCGCCATCGACATCACACGCTACGAGAGTGATGATGTGGGCGAACTCACCCTGCGCGACATCATGTCGGAACTTGAAAAGCCCGGACGTGACCCGCGACAGGGTGTGAACGAGGTGGAGTTTGACGACAATGTGACCGATATTCGCGACTTGCGCGAGGGTATGGAACTCAACGGCAAGGTGACCAATATTACTCAGTTTGGCGCCTTCGTCGACATCGGTGTGCACAAGGAGGGGCTTGTGCATGTGCGGCAGTTGTCGCGACGTCGCGTGAATTCGCCTGCCGAGGTGGTGAAACTCGGTCAAGTGGTGCGTGTGCGCGTGTTGAGCGTAGATTTGGAGCGCGGGCGCATTGCGCTAACGATGCGATTGGATTAACCTCCTCGCCGCCTTAAAGGCTGAGCGCATTGGCATTGATGCTGCCCGTGCCAGATATGCTTTTTTCAAGATGACGGGCGTTGCCCTTCAGGGTGATGTCGCCCGTGCCAGCAATGGAGCATCGAATGTCGCCGCAGTCCTTGCAGGTGGCATTGATGTCGCCAGTGCCCGCTATATCCATTGTCGTGACAGAAACCTTTGAGAGCCCAACCTTGATGTCGCCGCTGCCAGCGATGCTGAGTTTGGCGTTGGCGCAGGCGAGTTGGCCAATGTTGATGTCGCCGCTACCCGCCAATTCAATTGAAAACATTGATGGACCGTCGATGCTGTCGGCGACGAAGGTGCCCGAACCAGCCAGTTGTACCGATTTGAGTTCGGGCGACGAGATGTAAACATGCACTGAGTTCCAATCGGTGAAGAAGTTGGTCTTGCTGTTGGTCTCAATGGTGAGGCAGTCGTCCACTACACGCACGACGAGGTGCTTCAACACGTCGTGTGGCGCTTGCACCTTGACGGGGCGCAACGAATCTTGAGTGAAATGTACCGTGCCAGGAATAGCCACGCCAACCATTGTAAAAGAAGAGGTCTCGATGGTGGCATCTACTGTTTCTTGATTGGCACCTGTGACTGTGCAAGCCGTGAGCAACGAAATGGCCAAGATGGCCAATGCGGAAATCTTTAGAAGTTTCATCGTGTTACCAGTGTGAATCGATTGTTTTTTACCATTAGACGCATGTGCATGGCAAAAAGTTGCACAAAAAAGTGATTATTTCACCAACGACATGTTTATCGAGAGACCATAATTGCTGTTGGTGGTGGGGTAGGCGCTTGCCGAAACCAGCGGCGTGTTGATTTGGTGGTCGAAGAATGCTCCCAGCGTGATGCGCTTGCTCAACACATAGTTGGCAGTGAAGTTGATGGATAGCGTCTTTGTGCCACTTGTTGCTTGTGCCGAGCGGTCTTCGATTTTGCGAATGAGCGCCGTGTTGTTGCTCCATTGCACGTTGAGGTTGAGCGTGAGGTCATTGCTCACACCTTGCTGCTTGGTCTTGAGTTTGAGCACCGAGTTGAAGTTGGCAATCTTGTATCCGGCGCCAAGCACGAACTGCCTGTTACTGGCCTCGACGATTTGCCCGGCGGCCGAGTTGAGGGTGAGGGTGCGTCCGTCGCGGTACTCGGCGTTGAAGGTGATGTTGTTGTTCAATGTGGCGTTGAAACCAATCAGCGGTGCGAACTTCTCGGTGATGGTCACCGACGAAATGTTGTAGGGCGATGACGGAATAGCCCCGCTCGTGAGTTCGTCTTTCGTGAAGCCCAATCCCTGACCAATAGTCACCCAATCGCTGAAGGAGTTGAACGACCCCACGGAATAGGTACACTGGTAGGCATGGGTGAGGCTGAAACTCTTGAAAATCTTTTTCATGAACGGAATCTTCGTCAACCCGTCGTAGGTGATTCGCCAGTTGGGAAGAATGTCCTTGAGTCCCGGGAAGGGGTTGAGCGTGACCTTTTGTGCGCTCTTTCCGCTATAGGCTGCCATGAATGCTGGAATGAGCACGTCGCTGCTCGAGGCGTTCACGCTGCCGTTTTGCGGGTCGAAGGTGGAACCAGCGATGCCCGAGCCCTCAAAGAAGCCTGTAGTGGGATATTGCTTGCCGATGTATTGCGACTGCAGACGCTCTGCAACAATGGGGATGTTGTCGATGAACTGGTCGAATGCGTCGCTGTGATAACCGTTGTTGGCATTGTATCCGCGCAGGGCGGTCTTGATGGCGATGTGCGTCTTGGTGTAACTACCGCCATAGATGTAGCCCATGTCGTCGTACATGAACTGAATTTGGCTAGTGCGGTTGTCGGTGCGGTTGCCGGTGAGGGTGATTTTGAGGCCCTTGATGGGTTCCAGTTGCACCTCGGCGGTGAACTCATCGGTCTTGGAGAACAGTGCCGGCGAGGTTTGCGTCTCATCGGCAAGCAGCCATCCGCGGCTCTTGGCTTTTGAGATGTAACTGTCGTCGGTGAAGCCGAATGCAAATCCCAGACCTGGTGCCATCACATCGTAGTGCGTCGATTGGCCGAAGATGTCGCCAATGTTGGGCACGAACTGTGGCAACGAGAGCGACTTGGTGTTGCGCCATTTCACGTTCACGCTGCGCACGCTCATGAACAGACGCAACGAGTACTGGGCCAACTCGGTCCAGAAGTTCTTGCGCTCTTGGGCTTGCACCTCGGTGACGGTGAACTTGAGGCTCTTGTCACCGCGTGTGAGGATTTCCACGTTGTTGTTGTCAACCGTCTTGAATTCCACGGCAAACGGTTTGCCATCGGTGGTGGTGGCAGTGACCTTCACCTTCTTCACGTTCATGTTGTGCTGAATCCGGGTGGTGGTGTCGGGCGACAGTTTGAACGTGCGGTTGAATTTCTTGGGCTTGGGTTTCTTCTTGCTGGCGTTAGCATTGCTTCCCGAGCCCGAGAAACGCTTGTTGATGTCCGACAGGTAAGGCACCTTGCTGTATAGTTGCTCCAGATTGAGTCGAGTCGTCCGTCCACATTCCAGGTGGCTTGGTTGGCAATGGTGTTACCGGTAGAGACCCCGTCGATGGTGGTGCCGCGGTCCCAGCGATAAGTGCTATTGTAACTGGCAGTGGCAGTGATGAAACTCAAGATTGGAATGGTGCTGAATGGTGCCTTGTAGGTGGCCGTGAAGGTCTGGTTGTAGGCCCACGGTGTGCCCAAATCCTTGATGGAGCGCCACACGCTATCGCGCCAGTCGCGATAGGCGTCGGGGAACAACTTCCTGTTCACCTGGCCAATGGGCTCCATGATGTGGGCTGTGGTGTTGCTGTTGAACGAGGCGCTCAACGACTTGGTGAAGTTCCAAGAGATGGCAAACTGACGGTCCCACAAGAAGTTCTTGCTCACGCTCACGGGCAGTTCCACCTTGATGTCGGTTTCGTTGCGAGTTTGCTGCTCGTAGTAGTGGCGCGAAATGTTGGTGCTGAATGAAATGTTGGCAGGCAGCCAGTAGAGTTCCCATTCGCGCACAAACTTGAAGTGCTTGTTTTTCTCGTCGACCATTTTTCCAAACGGGCGGAACGGTTTGGCATAGGGCGTCCAACTATACTGCATGCTGCCACGATAGTCGTTGGTGTTCTCATACTCGTTCTCCGGGTCGTTGAGGTGCTGCTTCGTCGACGAGTAACTGAAGGTGAAGTTGGCGGGATCCCAGGGCATGGGATTCTTGCTCTTCACGTCGAAGCGCAGTCCCGACACGCTGAAGTTTGACGAGGTGCGCCGCGTGATGGAGTAGGCGCTGATGGAGTCGCGCTGCTCCTTGGTGGCACAGTCGGCAAGTGCCTCCTTGAGGAGCACGTCTTGGTCAAGCGGATTGTACTTGGGCGTGTTCTTCTCGTTGCTGTAACTGTAGTAGATGGGCGCATGCAGTTTCACCACCTCGGGGAGGAAGCGTCCGGCGTCCACTTGCAGTGCCACGTTGTACTGGTCGTAGTCGTCGAGGCGTCGTTGGCTCAGGCTCTGGTCCACGCCGCCAAATCCGTTAGTCTCCTTGTGGTAGCCCGCATTGACGGTACCGATGTCGCTCAATCCCAGGGTGAGGGTTCCCTTGGCAGCCCAGCCGCCCTTGTTGTCGAAGTCGGTGACGCGAAGTTCGTCGGCCCACACGATGCAATCCTTGGTGGTGGGGGAGTTGTTGCGCACACCTATCAAAATCACGCGCACATCGCTCAGCGACGGGTTACCCATCACGGTAATGCGCTTGTTGGGGAAGTTGGGGTCGTTCTCGGTGAAGCGGCTGAAGTAAGATGCCTCGGTGCTTCCGGCCATCTTCTCGGCATTGCGGTGCTTCTTCACGTCGACGAGTGCGTCGAGGTCCACGTCGAGCATGTTTTCCTCGGGCCACACGCGCAGACGGTCGCTCGTGCTGTTGGTGCTGTAACGGCCGGGCTCGGTGATGGTGAGCGGAATCTCATACTCGTAGTAGTTGTTCTTCACGTCGCTACCCAAGCGCACGAATGCACTCACCTCGCCGTTGTGCAGGTTGGTGGGGTTGCCCACCAGTGCCTCGGCGTGGAGGAACATTTGCAGGCGCTTGTAGATGCGCAGGTCGAGGCTGGTGTTGCGGTAGATGCCTCGTGCATCGCCGGCATCAAGGTCATCGACGCGCATCTGCATTGATTGCTCGTTGAGTTGGGTGATTTGCGATTGGCCGGAGTCGACGATACGCGTCACGCCCGGAGGCAGCACATAGTTCACTGGCTCGCGCGAGGCGTTCTCCTCGATGTTCACCGTGTTGATGCTGATGGTTCCGTTGGCGGGTGTCTCGCCGCGCAGGTTCAGATTGTAGTCGTAGTTGCGCCACTCGCCGCGCACCAGTTCCAGCGAAGCAAAGCGCAGGTGGGTGGTCTCCTTGAAGCCCGTCATGAACATGCGCATGAAGCGAATGGTGGTGAAGTCGTTGATAGAACCCACCTTTTTCTCATACTCGCGCAAGGGAATGGTGAACTGATACCATGTCACGTCTTGCTTCTGTCCGTTGCGTGTGGTCACGCGGGTTTGCAGTTTGTCGGTGATATAGTTGGAACCCACCTGGAAATCCTCGGGTTTGAGCGACACCTTGTATTGGAAATAGCGCTCATATTCGTTGAGGGTGTTGTCTTGGTTGATGTCCTCGACATCGGGCACCGACCGTCCGCTCTGGTACAGGCCATCGCTTGCGTCTTCTTGCGAGAGCGAGTTGCCCTCGGTGCCGTTGTAGTGCTTGTAGCGCTCTTGGATGCTCAGTCGGCGCTCGTCGTAGTCATAGCCGCGATAGAAGTGGTAGTTATCGCCGGCGGGGTCGTTGAGCGGCGAGAGCGGGTCGTCCTCCATAGCGGCGATGGTAGTGGGCGACAACTTGTTGCGCAAGGCGGTCACATAGTTGTGGTAAGGTTCAAACTCATGCTCCTCGTCGGTGGAAATGCCGTTGAGACCCACGTCCTGCAAGCGGCGCGAGCCGGCAGCATTGTCAAAGGCATAGGTCATCGACGTTTGAGTCGACACCTTGCCCCAAGTAGTCTCGCGGATGAAGGTGGTCTCGCCGTTGATGGGCAAGCCATTCTCGTAACTCTTGTAACCATCCTTCAAGATGTCCTCGCTCACCTCGCCCAAGTTGAAGTAGAGGTAACCACCGTCGCGGTTAGGATTGCTCTCGTCGAGGAAGGGGTCGAGCAGCCAGAATTGGATGTACTCGATGTTGGATTGCTCGAAGTTGGTGTTGTCGAGTTTGCGCATGATACCGCCCCATCGGCGCTCGGGGAACAGCAAGTTGCCCTCTTCGTCAATGTTGGCCGCATCGAGGTTGTATGGTCCGCGCTCCTTGGGATAGAACGAGAGGTTGAGCGTCTGTATGGTAGAACTTTCGCCATAGTTGAGTTCGCGGCCCGGGAACACCTCGCTGTAGGGCACTTCGCGCACATAGGGGTTGGAGAGTTGCTCCAAGTCGTTGCGAATGTAGCCGGGGGCATAGGTGGAGTTGCGCTGCGTGAACAGTCGGTCGATGTAGTTCCACGCGAGCAGTGCGCGGTTCTTGCCGTAGTCCACGTTATTGCTCAGACCGGCCTCGGGGAACAAGGCGCCAGCGCTGTTGTCATAGGGGGTGGAGGCAAGGAACCAGGAGTAGGGCGAGCGCAGGTCAAAGCCCGACTGGGTGCTCTCAAAGTCGTCGATGTAGGAACTTCCGGCATTGGAGCCTCGGCGAGAGTTGTGCGGCACGAGTTGTGCAAATTCGCCCTTGAAATTCAGCGTCGACGGGGCAGTGGCATTCACCGTGGGGATTTTGTTCAGCAGGTTGGTGAGCCACATGAACTTGGTGTTGTAAGACACGTTCACGCCCCAAATGGTATTGTTAACCAACTCATTGCCTATCGACACCTTCTCGGTGAGCGCTTTCTCGCCATAGTGCATGATGGTTCCGCCCACGTGGAAGTTCTTGTTGAAGGCATAGTCCAAGTCGAGTCCGAGGAGCGTTTTGCGCTGCGTGCTGAACATGGACTGGTTCTCGAGCGACACGCTGATGCTGGTGCCAGCGTCGATGATGCTCTGGTTGGTGATTGTCACCGTTCCCATGTTGTAGTCCACGGTGTAGTCGCTGTTCTCGGTCAGCGTGACGCCGCCGGCGGTCACCACCACCGAGCCGCGCGGCACGTTCATGGCGTTGAGTTTGATGACGTTGCCGTTAGAGCCTTGATACTCACCTTGGAGCACAAACTTGTTCTTGTCTTGGTATTGGCGCGCCACGGTGAGCGTGGAGTCGTAGAGTTCGGTGTAGATAAACTGCTTGGCAATGTCGTCGTTGTTGATTTTCTTGCGCAAGTGCTCGCCGAAGGGCTCCACCACCGGGAAGATGATTTTGCCGTTCGACGAACTCACCGTGTAACCCTCGAGGTAGTCAAATCGACCGTCAATATTGGGCTCGCCGTTGGCGTCCAGTCGGTCGAGGTTCATGACCTGCAACAGGGGCACACCGCTGATGTCGCCAGCGTTGAGATAGGTGAGTTCGGTACCAGTGGTGTCGCTCAAGTACTTGATGTTGAGTTTGAAGTGGTCCTTCTTCATCTGGTAAGCGCCCAGCGAGTAGATGTTCTTCATCATCAGGTCCCACATGGGGGTCTTGGTCGACGTGGTGGTGCTCTTGAGCATTTTCACGTAGAGCGACTGGTCGGTCGAGGTGATGTCGCCCGAGAATTCACCCACCTGGTAGGTCTTGCCGCGATACTTATACTGGTAGGCTACGGCCAACACTTCGTCGGCAGCCAGCGCGGTCTTGAGTTGGATGTAGCCCAGACTGGTGTTGAGGGTATATTCGCTCGACGAGAGCAGGCGTGCGCTCTCGATTTTCTCATAGTCATTGCCGCCGGTGATGCCGTACACCTCAAGCGGAGCCAGAACCGTCGAGATTTGGCTGATGTAGCGTGCGTCGGGATAGTTGGTCTTAATCTCTTCGAGCAGGCTGTTTGATTGGTTCGTTGGGTTGGGGGTGCTATAGTCGGGTTTCCAGTGGCTGTTGGCCAAATGCGTGTTCTCGCCTATGTCCATGAAGCCCACAATGTTACGCGCTTCGCTGAAGTTGCCACGCTTGTTGGTGACCCACACCTCGATGCGGGTGATGTCGATACCGCTCGACACTAGTGGCAACTTGCTTGTCCATGTGTCGTAGTTGTCGCGGAAGAAGTGACCCAGGAAGAAGTTGCGGTTTTGGTCATACTTGTCGACCGTGATGTAGAACGGGGTGGTTTGTGCGCCACCCTTGGTGTTCACCGTCTGCGTCTCGCTGTTCTGCTGCGACACGAGGGCCGTGGCGGTGAGTTTGCCAAACTGCAACTTGGCCTTGATGCCAAACAAGGCCGCGCTACCCTTGATGAGCGTCGACCCCGTGGTCATGCTCACGTTACCGGCCTCGATGCTCTTGATGATTTCGTCCTCTTTGCCCTCATAGGCCAACTTCAGGTTCTTGTTGTCGAACTCAAAGGTGGCGTCGGTGTTGTAGGTCATGTTGAACTTCAACTTGTCGCCCACCGAGGCGGCGATGTTGGCCTGGATTTTTTGGTCAAAGTCGAAGTAGGTCTTGCGGCGGTTCGACACCGAGAGCGCCGGGTTGTCGGTCTTGTTGCTCTTGATGCCCATCTTGATGTTGATGGAGCCGGTGGTCTTGAGTTGCACGCCACCGGGGCCAAAGATGGACTCCAAGGGACCCAGGCCGAACTGCATGTCGAGGAAGTTGAATGGATTCTTGGCCTTTTCTTCGGCCGTCTCGGAATCTTTCTTGCGATAGTATTCAAGCATAGACTTCCGCATATCCATGTTGCTGTATTCGCTGGGCGAGAGCATGAACGGAGTCACGATGTCGTTGTCGCCCAGTTTGGTGCGCACCACATAGCACCCGGTCTCGTAGTCATACTCGGTTGTGGTGGTGATGTTCGACGGGTCCTTGAGGTCGGTGGCATATTCGCCGGTGCCTTGCACGTCGTCGTAGGTGCCTGGCACGGTGGGCTTCACGTCAAAGAGCAGGTTGATGCTGTCGCGCTGCTGTTGCATGGCGCGTTTTTGGCTGCGTGTGGTGGGGCGCACGGGAGGCGGTGGAGGAGGAGCCAGCGTGGACGTGACATATTGCGCAAAGGCCGTGTCGAAACACAACCCCATGGCGATGAGCATCACGGCGATGGCGATTAACCCTATGTTCCTTCTATTTACAGTCATGTCCCCTTGCCGCCGCCATTGCTGGTGGCAAGCATCACAATTCTTATTACTACATCAATTTGAGCGCCTGCTTGATGGCCTCCTCCACCGTGGCGGGGGGCTGTTGCTCGAACAAGCGCTTGAGCGCCTTCTGCGATGCTTGCTGGGTGAAGCCCAGCATCACAAGGGCCGCCAGGGCCTCGTCGTGGATAGCACCGCTCGCGCTACCTTTTTCTTCTATTAACGTGATGCCAGCAGTTTTTATTTTATCTTTCAGGTCAACTATTATGCGCTGAGCCGTTTTTGAGCCTATTCCCTTCACGGCTTTGAGCACCCTCACGTTCTCGGTGGCGATGGCTTCTTGAAGTTGCGCCACGGTGACGCTCGACAGTATCATGCGTGCCGTGTTGGGACCCACGCCCGACACGCCGATGAGCAGCAGGAACATCTCGCGCTCCGCCTTGTCCATGAAGCCAAAGAGTACATGGGCATCTTCGCGAATCGCTTCGTACACGTAGAGCCGCCCCTGGCCGCCCTGGCCGCTGCGCGCGAGTTGGTCGTAGGTGTTGAGCGAGATGTTGAGCATGTAGCCCAGGCCGTGGTTGTCGAGAACGGCATAGGTGGGGGTGAGTTCGGCTATCGAGCCGCTGATGTAGTCTAGCATAACGTCTTTTATTTATCGGCGTGAACCCGTGAACAAAAGCAGGTAATAAATCACTGTGGCCAGCGACCCCAGCGCGGCAATCACATAGGTGTAGGCCGCTGCGCGCAAGGCGTCCTTGGCCATCGCCGTGCTCTCGCCCTGCGTGATGCCGCTCTGCTCGAGCCATTGCATGGCGCGCCGGCTAGCATCCACTTCCACGGGAAGCGTGACAAGGCTGAACAACGCCGTGACGGCAAACATGGCAATGCCCAACAGGAGCAGATAGGGGAACACCTGAAGCAAAAGGATGCCGCCAAGGATGACCCACGACACCCATTGGGAGGCAAACGAAACGGCGGGCACCAGTGCCGAGCGCAAACGCAGCATGCTGTAGCCCACCTGATGCTGCACAGCATGGCCGCACTCGTGGGCAGCGACAGCGGCGGCAGCGATGCTGTTGGTGGCATATACGCTCTGGCTCAGGTTCACCGTCCTGTTCACCGGGTTGAAGTGGTCGGTGAGGTCACCCGCGACACTCGTCACAATCACGTCGTTGATGCCGTGGCTGCGAAGCATGGCTATGGCCACGTCGCGACCGCTCATGGGATAGGACAACGGGATGCGGCCGTATTTCGAAAACTTCTTACTCAACGAGTTCTGAACCCACCAACTGGCAAGAGTAAGCCCGAAAAATATCAGATAAATACCCATTAGAAATCAATGTCTATATTAAATAATGTGCAAAAATAGTCAAAATCGCTCAATCCCCAGCAAATTTATAGGCAGAAATCACCTTCCGCCTTTATTCTTGGCCGTGGCGCCCTCCCTGGCGCAATGTCGCAATCCCCCGCAAAACTGTGTGGACGTGCCGTGGTGTCCACAACCGCTCGACGCTGCAAAACGATTGATTTTGTGGATGCTATCTGGCGACGCATCGCCCGGAGGGTCCGGGCGCAACGCGGAAGCCATTCGTAATTGATCAAATCCGCGAAATCCGTGTAATTCGTTGTTTTTACAAAGGGCTGCGAAGGCTGCGATGGTCTTCGACCCGCCATGCGTCTTCGACGCGATTTGGGCCGTGCGCATTGCTTCGCGCAGCGTGGGGTGATAACGCAAGCAGTGGCGCTTTTTTTGTTCAGTGAAAAATTTTTTGAAAAAAGTGTGTTAAAAATTTGTGTGGTTGGAAAAATGGTTGTAATTTTGCACCGCTTTTGCGCCAAAAACGGCGTGTGAAGCGCGTTAAGA